>JASHTD010000156.1 GCA_030040725.1 Candidatus Sulfotelmatobacter sp.
AGCTTGACGGGCTGACATGCTACCAATTACACCACAGGCCCCGGAGAAGAGGTTAGGGCTGCCGTGTGCCAGGAGCAAGGTTGCGCCGCACATAATTCGAGTTCGAGTTTCAGTTCGGGAAGGCTCATCGCGCCCTCCTGAGCGAAGGGCTGTCACTCGCGGAGCGAGTGACGGCACAAAGTCGAAGGATCCCTACCCTCTCAACACAGCCCGGGTCCTATAGGGATTTTTCGCTTCGCTCTGAATGACACCATGGAGAGCAAAACCCATGGCACCCTCGTCCCTCACGAGTTCATTCACCGACCCCCTAACTTTTCCCCCGCCGCGCAGTCTAACCGAATATGATTCACACCGCCGCCCATCAAGAGCGCGCATAACTATGCACCCAATTTCTCCCGCCACTTTTCTCGCTTTCGTCTTTCTTGAATTCTCCCGCACCGTCACTCTGATGTACGTCGCCGGCGTCGTGCTTCTGGTGATTGGCGTGATGTGCGCCAAGGACGACGTTGCTCAGGCCGACGGCCTCGACAAAGTCGTTGCCCTCGGCAATCTATTCTTCGCTTTGCCGCTGGCGGTCTTCAGCATGGAGCATCTCTCTGCCGCCCAGGGCATTTCGCAGATGGTGCCAAAATTTGTGCCTTGGCATCTCTTCTGGGCCTATTTCGTCGGGGTCGCGCTGCTGGCGGCGTCTTTAAGCATCGCAACCAAGATTGAGGTGCGCTGGTCGGGTCTGCTGTGGGGAATCATGATGTTTCTATTTGTGGCGATAATGGACCTTCCCGGTGCGCTCTCTGAGCCCCACAATCGCTTTACTTGGATACTTATGTTCCGCGAGATGTCGTTCGGTGCCGGAGGCTGGGTTCTTGCCGGAGACGCGTTCGTCCGGCGGAGCGGGCAAAGAAGAAGCCTGCTCATTGCCGTCGGCCGCGTCATAATCGGAGGCGTCGCGATTTTTTACGGTGTCGAGAACTTTCTCCATCCCGTCAACGTCCCGGGCGTTCCTCTCGAAAAGCTGTTGCCCCTGTGGATTCCCGCGCGTCTGCTCGTCGGCTATGTCACCGCAGCGATTCTCGTGGTTTGCGGAGCCGGCATCCTACTGGCTAAGAAAACAAGAATGGCGGCCACTTACCTCGGCGCGTGGATTGCGCTTCTGGTCTTCACCGTTTACTTGGCGATCATGATTGCATCGCTATTGACGCCCGGAACCGACGTCAAGGTGGAGGGGATGAATTACTTTACCGATACCATGCTGTACGCCGGAGTGATTCTTGCGCTCGCCCGCGCGAAGCCACGGGGCGACTAAGGGCCAGACGGCAGCCTGCCAAGGAGAAGCAAGAGATTGGTTGGCTTGACTTTTTTTCTACAAGCCTTTCAGCCGTATATTGTAGGGCAAACATCTGCACGCAGGCACACACAAGGGACTGCTCTCGGACACTTTTCAAATGGCGCGATATCTCATAGTTGCGATCATTTTGTGCGGGATCGCGGCGTGGATTCTTTGGGGGTGGAGGGACTGGATCCGTTGGCGTCCCGCTCCCCTGAGTGTCTGGGCTCGTTTTTCGCTGGTGGGATTTGTGTTCGCTTCTCTATCGGGATCGATAGAAATTTACTTTGTCCTTTACGCGCAAATTGCTCACGTCTACCCGGTCACGTCCCGGCTTTCTCACGACGCTTACCTGGCTGGGCCTTCCACTGCACTTCTAGGCTTTGGTTCTGCGTTATTAGGCATTCGCAGTAAGGGTCCGTTGCGCTGGAAGGCTCCAGCCCTCTCGGTATTCCTCTCGCTGCTTTGGCTGATTCAATCGTTCGGGCCCGGTTCGGCGGCGTATTTTGCTCCGAGCGGCTGGGAACTCGTGGCGCGAGGGATCGTTGCTACCCGTGTATGTGCGGACTCTGTGCAGGGTTTGCGTGGTGCTCGCCTGGTTCCTTCACAACTTTCACTTCGAAGCTCACGCGCAGATTCTTCGGCGGATAGCACGCCGCGTTATCGCATGCCTGATATCGCAGTACACCATGCATCTCGTACTTTCCCGGTACAACCGAGTGCAAGGGGTGCACACCAATGGAGATGGTGAAGTCACCGCTATATACGCTGAGCTTTTCATCGGGCGAGAACGGAAAGGTCGCATCTTCCCCTGGCGGATATTCAATCTTCCCCAGCACGATGTCAGTGGGCACATCCATTTTTAGCGCGGTCGGAATCAGGAACTCCGAATGCGGAGTATTCGAATTGATGTGGTAGCCGTGGGGAATGCGGAAATTCAGATTCACCATGGTTTCTTTCGCGCGCTGAGTCGTGGCCAGCGGCACAGGCGCCATGGTGAGCGTCGGGGCCTTGCCGAGAGTTTGGGAACGACTGGCGATCGGAACTGCAACAACCAGCAAAAGCACACTACTAGACAGGCGACGAATGCGACGACCCCGGCTCGTTTGTTGGCTTGTCATCCGAAAAGTTAAGTTGGACCCTGAGAATTCTCTGCTCTGAATATAATCCTGCACCGGCAACGCTTTCTATTGTCACTTCTGAGGCTGCGTCCCGCCAAGGTTCTGCGCGGTCGAAGCTGCGGGCGCCGGCCGCGTATCGAGCGCCTTCTTAACGGCGTCCTCGATTTCGGCTTTGCCCCGCAGGCCGATAATTTTGTCGACGATTTTGCCGTCGCGGGCAATCAGAAAACTTTCCGGAAGGGCAGGGACACCGCCGTATTCATCGCCGACCGCCTCTTTCCCAATGAGGATCGGGTAATTCACGCCCATGTCTCTGGCGAACTTGGCGATGTCTTCCTTGCTGGCATCATCCATGGCCACGCCAACAATCTGCAAGCCTTGTGAGCCATACTCCTTCTGCAGATCGACAAACCAGGGCATTTCGATCTTGCACGGCCCGCACCAGGTGGCCCAGAAATTGAGCAGAACAGCTTTACCGCGAAAGTCGGAGAGCCGCATGGTTTTGCCGTCGAGCGACTGCAGCGAAAAATCCGGAGCCGGGGTTGATTGGGTGAGATGCGGCGTCAGCGACGCGGTGCGGCGGGCCTTATGGTAGCCAACATAAATCCCCAGGGTCACCACCAATGCCACCACGACCAAGGCGAGAGGATTACGGTTCATCGCAATACTCCATTAGATGTTTCAACCCCCTCGCGCGTTACAGAGCGAAACGGTTGAGAAACGAAAGCCAGTTCGAAATCAGGGTGAAGCGTCCTATCACCAGCAATATCCCCAATCCAATCAGCAGCGCGCCGGAAGCGACTTCGAGCGCGTGCATGTGGGAACGGAAACGGCTGTAAAACTTCAAAAAGCGCTCGACCCCAAGCGCCGTCAGCAGAAAAGGCACAGCCAACCCTAGCGAATAAATCGCCAGCAGGATCATGCCCTTAGTCAGCGTATCCTGCGCCGCAGCTAGAGTAAGAATACCAGCGAGAATCGGACCGATGCACGGGGTCCAGCCGAATGCGAAAGCGAAACCAATGACGAACGCCCCGATCAAAGTGCTGCCCCCCTTCACCTGGTGCATGCGAGTGTCGGCGTAAAGAGCCTTGATTTTAAGAATCCCGGTCAAGTGTAGCCCAAACAGAATAATCACCACTCCCGCCACGATCGCCAGCGTGTGCTTGTATTGCGCCGCGAGTTGCCCGATCTCGGTGGAAATCGCGCCCAGCGTGATGAACACGACGCTGAAACCCGCAATGAAGCCGACCGAGTTGGTCATGACCCGTCGCATGAGCCGGCCTTGCGACGATTTCAGTTCGTCGACCCCGGCGCCCGATATCAGCGAAACATATCCGGGAACAAGCGGCAGCACGCAGGGAGACAGAAATGAAATCAGCCCGGCGAAAAAAGCGGCGATCGGCAGTGGCAGACTTGACATTAGCTTTCAATTGTACCTGCGGAAGTCCCGCACGTCAGGTAACAGATGATTGGCCGGCGAATAAGTTGCGCCCAGCGTCAAGTTTGACGGGATCGGCAAGCGCCCCTAGAATCTAAAGGCAGTCGCATCCCTTCAGAAAAACGTTCCGTAATCCATGCCTCTATACGAATATCAATGCGAAAAATGCGGTCACCGCTTTGAGAAGATCCAGAAATTTTCCGACAAGATGGTGAAAAAGTGCCCGGAATGCGGCGGCCGGGTTGAGCAAATGATTTCCGCACCGGCGGTGCAGTTCAAAGGTTCGGGCTGGTACGTGACCGATTACGCAAAGAAATCTTCGGGTGCGGCTTCTGACGGCGGCAAGGGACCGAAGAAGGAAGAAAAATCAAAAGCGGAAATCGCTGGTTCGGAAGGCTCAGCAAAAGAAAGCTCCTCAAAGGACTCGTCCAAGTCCGCTTCCTCAAAAAAAGCTGAGAAACATACCTAGCTACGGGCGCGGTTCCTTCAGCGCCGGTCCAGAAAACCAATCAGTCGGGGCTTCACCGCCGGCCATTCAGGCGCAATAATCGAGTAGCGGGCAGAATCGCGCGGAATAAAATCCGCAGCCATGCGATGTCCTCGCAGAATCCCTTCAAACGTTCCGCCGATCCGTTCAATCGCTGTGCGTGAGCGCTGGTTGCGCGCATCGGCATGAAAACAGACTCGGAAGACTTCCCACTCTTCGAAAGCGTGGCGCAGCATGAGGAACTTTGACTCTGTATTCGCAGCAGTGCGCATTGCTGAACTCGTAAACCACGTATAGCCGATTTCACAGGCGTCGGGAGCGCTCCGGCCGTGTCTGGCGTGACCTTGCGGCCAAGCCCAGCGTTCGATGTTCCAGAAACGCGTCGAGCCAATAACGCACTCGTCCGTGATCCGCACGATCGCAAACGGCAACGCGCTTCCCGCCTCAGCCCACGATAGCGCGGTATCGATGTATCGCATGGCTTCGGCTTTCCCCTGAGGAACCGGGCTTAACGCATACAGTGACAGATCGGCGGCCGCGGCGGCTGCAAGTCCATCGGCGTGACGATGACCAAGGGGTTCGAGCCGGACAAATTTTCCTTGCAGGAGCAGACTACCCTCACTCTTCATCGGTGCCATGACCCATAACGCCCGTTTTACTTCAGCTCGCGCTGAAAGTGATCGTCGATCATGTGGAACAGATGATCGCGCGCCTCGCTGCCGGAAATGCTGTGAGTCTTGTTCGGATAGATCATCAGTTCGAATGGTTTTC
>JASHTD010000157.1 GCA_030040725.1 Candidatus Sulfotelmatobacter sp.
ATGACGACATTACGTGAAGAGAAAAATCGCGCAGCGACGCTCGACGAGATCATTACTGCTACGGAACAAGAAGCACAAGATTTGTATCTTGTCGCTCGCACCGTGCACGAGCGCGAAGGGCAGCGGTGGCACCTTTTTCGTGCAACGATTGCAATCGAAGGCAATCGGGCTGCGATCTGCGGTCGTCGCCCTGGGAAAGAGGGCTGGGTAGCAGCTGCGGCTGAACAGCATGCCACCTGCCCCCGTTGCAAGCACCGTCGCGAGCGGTACCGTGGGCCGCGTAACAAAGCCTAGTCGCGCGATTGTCGACTGGCTCTTTACGCACCGGAGGCGAGGGCGTCCCAGTGCGCAGCGCGAGAGCGAGCTAGACGCATTGCTCCGCGACTACAACGCCTCTTTCCGAGGGTGCTCTGACCCCTGGGGGTCGCGCGATGATGAGCTGGTCGAAGATGCCGAAAACACGTTCGCTGACGATTCGGGGTTGCGCCCCGATGAAACGCTGCTGCAGGATGCGGCGGCGTACGAACAAGCTAAAGTGGAGAGACAAATGAGCTTTGACTCAGACTTGACGAAGGTGATCAGGCGAGCGGAGGCGCAGGGGTTTCGCCATGCGCTGACCTCATCCGGTCACCACCAATTCTTCCCACCCAACGGTGGGCGTATAATCACAACCGGCGGTACCCCCGGGCATGACAACCGAGCATGGAACAATTTCATGGCCGATCTGCGCCGCGTGGGGTACCAGGAAGACGAAGCGACGACATCGCTGGGTGAGAAGTTGTCAGAAGCGATGGCGGCACAAAGCAACGGCAATGGAGTTTCCGAAGCCCACGACGCCCCCGGACCCATGCAAATCATTCTGGGTGCCCTCGACCGGCACCCAGGCGGGTTGTCGTTGGGGGACCTGGTAGCGATTGTCAGATCCCAGCGTCCCGGGTACCCCGATCATGGGGTCAGCGGGACGCTCTCGTATCTGAAGCGCATCGGGCGAGTCGAATCGCCGGGGCGCGCATGGTGGAAGCTTGCTCCACCCCAGCAGCAAGCACATCCGACCCCCCTACCACCACCCCTTCCTCGCGCAGCCGACCTTGCACCCCCAGCAACGAAACCTGTCGATGTGACAGGGTCGTCGCTGGAGCAAGATCTGCTCAAGATCGATGAGGCGCTCGCTGCGCTCGCGAAGCTTGAGGGTGGGGTGAAGGAAGCGGTGACAAAGGCGTTGGACCCTGCCCTTGAAGCTATCGCTGTGATAGCGGATGCGGTGGGGCGAGCGCGCGATGCCATCAGACAGGTGCACGCGTTGCGCGAGCACCTTGAAAAATTCAAACTATGACCCAATATTAAAGAGAGGTTGACTATGGATATTGCAACAAAGTGGGTGTACCAGCAGGTGCGCTCTAGAGGTGTGACCCTTGAAGCGGGGCAGAAACCTGCGCTTTGCTTTAGGGGTCGCAAGTTCATGTTCGCGGTCGCAGCAGGGCACCCGGTGCGGGTGCTCAAGCGACCAGTCGCTGATTTTGATCGTGCACGCTTTGTCATGCATAATGGTGAGGAGTACTCGATTGGAGCAGCGATCAAAAGCCTACGGGAGGTAGCGTCGCGGAATGGAATCACCGCAGCTGCGGAGCAGTTGCTGCAGCGCGCAGAGGATGTGCGGGCGGGGGACCTCGACGAGGACACAATCGACGACGAGGAGGATGTCGCAATGGAGAAGAGTGGAGAAAAGGTGGCCGAAGCAACCGCGGAGGCCGGAGCAACAAGTGCCCCCAGCGAGGGGCAGGAGGACAAAGTGGCAACAGCCAAGAGGAAGAGGACGAAGAAGGTTGCTGGCGGGTCGGAGCCCGCTGCAGCGAAGAAGACCGCTAGGGCGAAGACGTCGAACGGCGCCAATGGTGCTCACCCGCAGTTGCGGGAGGGTAGCAATGCGCAAAAGGCGTATGCGTTCTGGTGCAAGGAGCTTGCAGAGTACAAAAAGTTGGAGGACGTACCGCGTGGCGAGCTTCGGAAGATCGGCGAGAAGATCAGCAGCAAGTTCGGCATCAAGAGCGGTGTCAACTACAGCTACTTCTTCGCCAAGACCTACGGTCTGCCGAAGAGCGCTTAAAAAAGCTGCTCCCCATCAACCCCCGATTTGCGCTAAGCTTAAGAGCGCGGGTCGGGGGTTTTTTTGTTTGGGGGTCTCGCAATGTCATCAGTTGTGACCGTAACGCGGTTCCATGACTTCTCCGCTGGACACCGAGTAAGCGGGCATGAGAGCAAGTGCGCTCACCTCCATGGCCATAATTACCGGGCACATTTCACGGTTGTCGGTGATCTTGATGCTCTCGGTCGAGTGCTTGATTTCTCAGCGATCCGATCGTCGTTATGTGATTGGTTAGAGCGCTGCTGGGACCATCGATTTCTGATCTGGGACCAAGACCCGCTGCTTCTGCATATCAAAGAAGCTGATCCCGCCGGAGTCGTCCCGGTTCCTTTCAACCCGACCGCTGAACAGATGGCAAAGTATTTGCTACGTGTCATCGGTCCTCAGCAATTACAGAGCACCGGGTGTATGCTTGTCTGCGTCGAGATCGAAGAGACTCGTAAATGCAGCGCACGAGCGGCGCTCGAAGGATGGGTATGAATCTACGCAACTTGTCTGACAAAGAGCTGGTGTCATTCGCTGATTCGCAAGCGATGTCCCCGCTTGAACTCGAGCTACTCGCGCGGCTCCGTCGCGTGGTCGACCTGGGGCGCGCGGTCAATGGGCGGCGCGAAGATCCGGGCCCCTTTGGATACTGCCAGACTTGCGACGACTGATTTATGTTTGGTCAGAATGCGCTCGAACCGCTGCTGAAGGACCACGATGGTCAGACGCTCAACATCAAAGAGCTGTTCTCGACCATTCAGGGCGAGGGGCCCTTTGCGGGGCGCCCCGCAACATTTGTACGCTTTGGTGGGTGTCATCTTAGATGCTTTTTTTGTGACACCGATTTCTCGACCGAGCGCTATGACCAGAAAGTCGATGATCTTGTGCAAGCGATTTGGGCGCAGGGGAACAGTTTAGTCGTTCTGACAGGCGGGGAACCGCTGCGACAGAACCTCGTACCCCTTTGCCAGAAGCTTGCGCATTTGAGGTTGCAGACCCAAATCGAGACAGCAGGAAGCTTCTGGTGGCCGGGGTTACATGAGCTTTGCTACCAACCCGAGACG
>JASHTD010000158.1 GCA_030040725.1 Candidatus Sulfotelmatobacter sp.
TAGATGGCGCGAAGCAACTTGGCCTCGGCCAATTCGGTGTCCACCGCGGCTGACGGATTGTTCAAAGCGATCAAGGTTTCTCTTTCCTGGGGTGACATGCCTTCCACAAAATCTCGCCGCTTGCCTCCACGCAGAGTCTCGGCGAACGCGATGAGTTCGTCCGGCGGCATCGCAAGAATCCTCTGGTATCGCTGGTCGGGGGAAAGTCCGGATAACTCTTCAAACTCGAATGTCGAGGCCATGGAATCAGCCATTCCGTCGCGCTCGATAGGTTCCGCCGCTGACGGTGCCGGCATCGCCGATGCTGACATCGATTCCTGCGAGCCTTCGCCGGGTTTCGCCATGAGAGCCGCCGCACCCGCAACTCTGGCTTCTCCTTCTTGCTTGCGTTCCTTTCGCGCGCGCGCCCGGGCAAGCTGCACTTCGTAGATCGCTCGCTGCGCAGGATCGGAAGGCATCACCCGCTTTCCATTCATCACCTGAACAATTTCTTGCGGGTCAGGGAAGTCCTCCGCGAGTTCGCGTGTGCTCATGCGCAAAGTGCGGAATGGCTCGAGCCGGGAATTGAGAGCGCTGTCATCGATTCTTTCGGGGTGTAATTGCAGATCGATCCAGCGGTCGACCCCGATTGCCATCACGTGCTGAATATCTCCGGGGCAAGGGCCGAAAGTCAGGCGATTCAGTGCCTGTAGCGCTCGCTTTTCATTACCCGGATTAGGCGACTTGCTGTCGTTCTTCTCCGCCAGCAATTGCGGCGCGACGCAAGCCAGACTGAACACAAGCACAAATGTTGCGAATTTTGTCCGGACCAGGCGCATGAAACATCTCAGAGGGGATGAAGTGATTCTTATTATCAACCCCAACTACAGGAAAAAGTTGTTGGTTTTGGTTACCAAAGAACAGTGGGAATCGCTGCCGCAGGTGCAGCTTGAATATCGTTCCACCCCGGCGCTTCTGGCGCAGTGAGGTAATCGTGATTAAACGTCTGAGGTCGTGATGCCGCGCGGGCGAGCTTCCGGCTAAGTAAGGTACGTTTTCCCGTTCGAAATTTTGTGTTGCAGCGACGCAGCTAAGTGATCGACATCGGTCGGGGCGATGTTCACCGGCATATGATCTGCCAGCAGGGGAACTCGATTGCTGCCCACAGCGTCGCGCCGTACTTGAATCAGTAGTCCCTGCACAACTTCCGGTTCGTATTTCTGTGGAGTCAAGCGCACGAGGTCGCTCAACGCGTTGCCCAAGGAAAGCGATTCGCGGTAAGGGCGCTTGCTGGTCATTGCGTCAAAGGTGTCGGCCAGCGCCATGATGCGTACTGGCATGGGTAGTTCGTCGCCGCGGAGTCCATCCGGATAGCCAGAGCCGTCGCAGCGCTCATGATGCCAGCGTACCGCCTCATGAATCTTTGGCCAGGGAAATTTCACGCTGCTTACAATCTGATGGCCAACCACAGTATGGTCCGCCATTTCACGAAACTCTTCCGGATCGAGGGCACTGGCTTTGCCGAACAGTCGCCGGTCCACTGCCACCTTTCCGATATCGTGCAGATAACCGGCGCTGCGCAGCGCTGCCACTTCGCTGGTATCGGCGCCGATTGCTTCACCGATCGCCGCGGCATAGCGCCCTACACGCAGCGAGTGTCCGTGGATGTTGACGTGTTTTACGTCAATGGCCGTGGCGAACGCTTCCAGGGCGGTATCGTAGAAACCGTGCAGCGACGCCATGAGCCGCAGATTTTCAGTTACCCGCTGGGCCAGCGTCTGCGACAATGCGTGATTCTGCACCGCCAGCCCGATATAGCTGCAAAGCAAATCCATGGCGTCGAGTTCGCTTTGCTCATAGGGCGTATCTCCGGGTCTTCGGCCCAGCGCCACAATTCCCGCCAATTTTCCGGCTGCTTTGAGCGGAGCCAGGCACCTAAACAACTCGGGCGCGACATTGCCGTTCGAACTGAGAAAAATCGAATAGGTCGAAGCGTTCATTACGATTGGCCCGCGTGCTGCAGCGAGCGCATGAGCGTGTTTCGGCAGAAGAGGAATAAAAGCGGGTTCGGGCAGCATGGCGAAACCGCTCGCCGCCACCGAGGTGAGCATGGTAGGTTTTTCGTTGAAAACGAAAAGCGCGCCTTCCCCTGCGCCGGCCGCCTCCATGACGGCGGCAAGCATGCGCTTGGCGGTCTCAGAGAACTCGCGCTCCGCCGTCAACTCCGGCCCCAGGTCCGAGAGAGCCTCGACTGTGCGCAACAGCCTGCGGAAGTTGTGGGTTTCTACGGTCACGATGAGCGGCGCATCAACACTGACCAAAAATGAGCGTACCACGCGGAAAAGAATCGCGAGAGGAGTGCTATTGGTTAGTTTGGTGCAGTATCGGCGCGGTGAAACCGCATCGTTCTCCGAGGCAGGACTTATTAGAAATGTTCTCGCAGTTCGGCGAAGCGGCCCACGATGATCAAGCGCTGTGATGAAGGAGCCGCATTCAGCTCCTCGTGCTCCAGAACCCAAGTGTCGCCATGGGGCACGAAAGCCGCGTTCAATCCTACGGCCAGCGCTGGATTGATGTCCGACCTGGGGCTGTTGCCAACCATCCAGGTTTTCTCGCGGACTAATTCATATTTTTCTACCAAGGCCTCATACGTAGCGAAGTTTTTCTCGGCGACGATTTCAGCCGCGCCAAAATGCTGCCGTAATCCCGAGCGCTCAATCTTCCCCGACTGCTCGGCGACCGCACCCTTGGTAACCAGAATAAGCCGGTGCCGTTCGGCGAGATGCTGCAATGTTTCGGAAACCTCCGGCAGAAGCTCAATGGGATGATCCTCGATCGTGTGCGTGAAGCTGCGAATCTGAGCCTGCAATTCAGGAGTGACCGGATTCACGCTCAGACGCTCGAACGTCTGCACCAGAGCATGCGCGAAACTGTGCAGTCCATAACCATGCGTCACGATGCATTCGCGTTCCACGTCATTGAGGACTTCGCGAACCTGTTCGGGTGAAAATTCGTGGTGATTCAGAAAGGAGATGAACTTCGCGATCGCCCGTTCGAAATAGACATTGTTTTCCCAGAGCGTGTCGTCAGCGTCAATGAGAAGAGTTTGGGAATCCAAGATCTTGGCTTCGGGTGTTAGCTAGTCGCAGGAATTGCTGCCTAAATCCATTCTACCTTTGCTTCTGGCCCGATGATTCCCGCCTTGTGCCCCATATCGAGCAGCCGCGTGACCGCCTCGCGGCCATCGGAGCCGTAGTCGAGTGTGCGCTCATTTACGTACATACCGACGAATCGGTCGGCAGTAGAGCTATCGAGGTCGCGGGCAAACTGCATCGCATAAGACAGGGCCTCTTCGCGATGATCGAGCGCATATTGGATGCTGTCGCGCAACGCGGCAGTCACGGCAGACATAAGCGCGGGGCCGAGTGCGCGTCGGATCGCGTTTCCGCCCAAGGGCAGCGGCAAGCCCGTCATCTTCTGCCACCAGCGGCCGAGATCGACGATTCGATGTAACCCGGCCTTGTCATACGTAAGCTGACCTTCGTGAATAATCAACCCGGCTTCGTACTTGCCCTCAAGAACCTGCGGAATAATCTGATCGAAAGGCACGACTTCGGTTTGCACTCCCGGCGCAAAAAGCTGCAGCGCAAGATACGCAGTCGTCAGCGTCCCTGGAACCGCAATTCGCTTCTCCTTGATCTCGCTCTGTGTAAATGGCCGCGGCGAAACCACCATCGGCCCATAGCCTTCACCGACGCTGCCCCCACACGACATGAGCGCATACGATTCCTGAATGTAGGGATAAGCATGAAAGGAAATCGCCGTTACGTCGTAAACGCCCTCGCGAGCTTTCTTATTCAGTGTTTCAATGTCGCAGAGAGTGTGCGTAAAACGCAGGCCTGGGACGCGAACCTTGCTGGTTGCCAGCCCGTAAAACATGAAGGCATCGTCTGAGTCGGGGCTGTGCGCAATCGTGATCTCGCGTGTCTGGGATGAAGCGCTGCCTGAGACTTTTGCTTCCTGTTCTGAAACTACTGTCATTTCTACTCCAAAATTCTTGCCGCGGACTGTGCGTCTTTATTCGTTTTGATAATGCTGCCAGCGAGCCGCGATTCCCGCCGCCATCATTACCTTGATTATTTCCGCAAAAACAAACCAGTAAAGGCCCCAGCGGATTGCTTGTGCCATCGAATGCGTGAGAATTGCAAGCCATCCCAACCCTGATGCGAAAAGTAGAACCTCGCCGAGAAGTCCTGCGGCAACCGCGCGAGCGAAATTCTTTCGGCCCCGTTCCATAACGTATCCTGCGAGCCAGGCAACGAAGGGATACGCCAACAGAAATCCCCCGGTTGCGCCTAACAGTTGTGCAATCCCGCCCGCGCCCGTGGGATTGAAGACCGGCATTCCCATTGCACCCTCAGCCAAATAAAGCAGGAGCGCGGCAAATCCGCGCCGGCTGCCTAACAGCAGACCGACCAGCAGCACGCCAAAATTCTGCAACGTCAGCGGTACAGGAGTAAACGGCAGGGGAATCGTAACCCGCGCGCACAACGCTATAAATAAACTTCCGCCCACGACCAGGGCCGCTTGCCGTGCAGCCTCAGAAGCCAGAG
>JASHTD010000159.1 GCA_030040725.1 Candidatus Sulfotelmatobacter sp.
ATGCCAGAGACCACAAAGCGCATCGACCGGGCCGAACTGGCCAAGCGTACCGAGCGCGCGGAAAAGCTTCTGCAAAAGGGGAAGGCCGCAGAAGCTCTCGACGAGTATCTGCAAATCCTGCGCGACGACCCTGAAAACGACTCCGTGCGCCAACTCGCGGCCGATTTGTGCTTATCGCAGAACCGCACGAAGGATGCGGTGAATCTCTTAGGCGAATTGTTCGAGCGGCAGGTGCAAGGCGGAGACGCTACCAAAGCCAGCCTCACGTACAAAAAATTGGCCCGACACGGCAGCCCCACTTGGGAACAAAAATTCCGCTTTGGGCAGCTGCTGGAAGGTTCGAATAAGAAACTTGCGGTCGGCACTTACGAAGCGGCATTAAGTGATCTGGCGAAGCTGAACGACAAAAAGAACGCGCTGCAGGTGATGGGCCGCATCGTGGAGCTGGAG
Organism: Candidatus Sulfotelmatobacter sp.; assembly: GCA_030040725.1. GTDB lineage: Bacteria > Acidobacteriota > Terriglobia > Terriglobales > Acidobacteriaceae > Sulfotelmatobacter. The sequence goes on from JASHTD010000159.1 coordinate 451, forward strand.
CCCACGCAGGCCAACTTTCAACGGGTCGCGGAGCTGTGTTCGGAACTTGGCGAGAGTAAGGCTGCGGCCGAGGGCTTCAAACGTGTGGCAAAGCTCGCCATGGAAAGCGGCGGAGATCCCTCGCCATGGTTTGAGCGAGCGTACCAGGAGGATTCATCCGATGAAGAAATTGCGCTGGCCTATGGCAAAGGATTGCTGGCGCAGGGACAAGTCGGCGCGGCAATTTTTATTCTCGAGCCACAGGTCGCCGCGGGCAAGAATTCGCAGGGGTTGCGGGAAGTTTATGCGGATGCTTTGCTGGCTGCCGGACGCTACGCGGAGGCCGAGCCCTTGGTATGGCAATTGTTCGAGCAGAATCCCAGCCGGTTGACGCAGGTGACTACGCTAATCGGGCAACTGATGGACTCCGAGCAAGACGATACCGCCGTGGCGCTGGCGCGGAAGCTAGGGCAATTCCAGACGAAGCGGGGGGAACGCAAGCAGTTTCTGGTTTCGATACAGGAGTTGCTGCCGACACGACGTTCCACTCCCGGAATGCTGGAGTTCATGAGCGAGTTGTTCAACGCCTCGAACCGCGAGGGCGATTACTGCCAGACTCTTTTAAAGCTCTTCGATGTGTATTGTGGAACGCAAAACTTCGCAAAAGCCGCCGAATGTCTGGATCGCGCCGCAGAAGTCGATCCCTATGACTCCGGCCATGCCAAACGTCTGGAAATCCTGAAGGGCAAAATCGATCCCAACAAATTCAAGGAAATCTCTTCGCGATTTACCTCCACGGCCCCAAGTGCGGCTCAGAAGCAGATTGAGCATGAGGCGACGCTGGGAGCTTCAACGCTGCAGGATCTGATGCTGCAGGCGGAAATCCTGGTGCAGTACGGCATGCGTAACAAGGCGGTGGAGCGGCTGCAGCGAATCCAGGAATTGTTTCCTCGCGAAGAAGAGCGCAACGAAGATTTGCAGCGACTCTACATGTCAGCGGGAATGACACCGAGTTATTCGACACAATCTTCATTGTCGGGTTCGAGTGCGGTGTCAAGTTCGCCAGCGCCGGCAGCTCCGGCAGCCGATCCTGCGGCGGACATGCGCAATGTCACGCGTGTCGCGGAAATCACGCGCAAGCTTTATCACCAGGGAACGGCACCGGCAGTGCTGACCACCGCAGTCAATGAGATCGGCGCCCATTGGGAGGTTTCGCGTTGCGTGGCCATGATGCGGACTCGAGGTTCGGCGCCAACCGCAGTCGAGGAGTTTTGTGGCAATGGAGTGAAAGAAGCAGATGAGTCGACGCTCAAGCAGTTGGTGATTGCGTTGCAGGATGCGACAGGCGAGGAACCAGTAATCATCAATGACACGCAGCGGGCCACGGGACTGCAGAGCGTGAGTGAGCAGGTCAGCAGCCTGCGGATTGCATCTGCGCTGGTCTTGCCATTGAGTGATGGCAAAGATTCCGTCGGCGTCCTGGCGCTACTGCACAACCGGCCAAAAATCTGGCCGCAGGCCGACGCCGTCGTTTTGAAGACGCTGGCCGATCAGATGGTGATCGCGCTCAACAATGCCGGCTTACGGCGGCTCGTGAAAAACCTTTCGGTTACGGAAGAGAAGTCCGGATTGCTCAAGCGCAGCTCCTATCTCGATCTCTTGCTGGCGGAGAGCAAGCGTGCGGCGCAGAACTCGGCGGCGCTTTCGATCTTGTTATTGCAGTTCGGGCGCGGTGCGGCGCTAGTGAAAGAATACGGCGAAGCCGCGCTGGAATCGACGATGGAAAAGATCGGGCAGCAGATCGCCGCCAACATCCGCACGAACGATCTCGCATTCCGCTATGACCTCTCGACGATTGCGATCATTCTCGGAGAAACCGCCGAGAAGGAGGCGCTGCTGGCGCTGGAAAAGTTGCGCAAGATCATTGCCGCAGTGCATCTGCCCGCGAAAGATGGATCGGAGAAAGCTCATGGCATGGAGTTTTCGGCGGGACTGGCGCAGGCGGTCGTCCGCGAGAGCTACGACCCGCTCGATATTGTTACCGAAGTGATCAACCGCGCCGAACAGGCGCTCGAAGCCGCTGTGGCGCAAGGCACCGGCAAAGTTGTCGCGCTGGGAGCGGCACTGGCCGCCGGAGCGGTAGCGTAGCAACGGGTATTTGAGTGAGTCGGTCACAATGACTCAAGGTTTTCAATCACTCAATCGCTTTAAGACGCAATTCTCCCCGGTGGTCAAATCTCCTCGCACGCTGCTACACTAACCAGTTTGATTCGCACTTTTGATCCGCTCTGAGCAGGCGATCTTGTCAGGAAAATCATGTTGAAACCAGGTGATATTGCGATTGTCAGTGGGGCGCGCACGCCCTTTGGCCGCTATTGCGGCAAATTGAAAGACTTTACGGCGCAGGAGTTGGGCGCGGTTGCGGCGAAGGGGGCGATGGAACGCTCAGGCATCGACGCGAAGGAATTCGATCACGCCGTATTCGGCAACGCTCAGCAGACCTCGGGCGATGCATTGTACGGAGCGCGGCACGTTGGGTTGCGTGCCGGATTACCGATTGAAACTCCTGCCCTGACCGTGAACCGGCTTTGCGGATCGGGAATTCAGGCAATCGTCAGCGCGGCCCAGATGATCCAGACTGACGAGGCCAAGATCGTGCTTGCCGGTGGAATGGAAGCTATGTCGCAAGCTCCGTTTTCGATTCGCGGGCGTGATGGGTTTACGCTGGCGCCGGGCGGCAAACTGGAAGATTCGTTGATGATTGCCTTGCTCGACAGTTATTGCGGACTATACATGGCGAACACCGCCGAGTTATATGGCGAGCAGCAGGGCATCACGCGGCTGGCGCAGGATGAGTTCGCGCTGCGCTCGCAGAAATGTGCGGACGACGCGTACAAAGCGGGAAGACTTCAGGAAGAACTGGTTTCGGTTCCGCTGCGCAATCATAAAGGCGAGGCCACGGGAGAATCGCTAAATGAGGACGATCACAGGCGTCCACAGACCACGATGGAAGGTCTCGCGAAATTGAAGGCAGCTTTTGGCAAGAATGGAACCGTGACCGCCGGAAACGCTAGCGGGATTGTGGATGGAGCGGCGGCCGTGGTTTTGATGTCGATCGAAGAAGTGCGCAAGCGCAGCATCGAGCCGCTAGGGCGGATTGTGAGCTGGGGCATTGCAGGTGTCGACCCGAAGGTGATGGGGCGCGGTCCGGTGCCTGCAACGAAGCTGGCGCTGCAGAAGGCTGGGCTGTCGCTGGATTACATCGATCTGATTGAAGTGAATGAGGCATTTGCGGCGCAGTATTTGGCCGTGGAAAAAGAGTTGGGATTGGACCGCGAAAAAGTGAATGTGAACGGAGGCGCGATTGCTCTGGGGCATCCGCTGGGCGCGACCGGGACGCGGCTGGTGATCACGCTGCTCTACGAATTACGGCGAAGAAAGAAGAAGTATGGGCTGGCTACGGCCTGCATCGGCGGCGGGCAGGGGATCGCGATGATTGTGGAGAGCATGAATTAGGATTCATGATTCGTTGATGTTGACACGCAACAAGACGGCTGCTGAAATCACGGACTTGATCGAACGATTCTTGGCGGATCGAGGCGCCCAGAACCGGGAATGGTATGACTTCCTGGATCGAAGCAATCAAGATCCCAAGCTGGATTTCTTCAGAAAACAGTGCGGAATAATTAACAGCCAGTTTCAGTCAAATAAGAAATCACTCGACCTCGACAGAGATAATCGTTGGCAAGATGCGACGAATGAATTGAAGGAAATAGCTGCGCAGTTGCGACATTTAGAAATGGGAGCTCAAAAATAGAGTTCATATGGAAATTAAGAAGGTTGGTGTTCTAGGTTGTGGGCTTATGGGTTCGGGCATCGCCCAGGTTTGCGCGATGGCTGGATTCGATGTGACGGTGCTCGAAGTTGAGCAGAAATTTCTCGACAAAGGTTTTGCCGGGATCGAGAAATCTTTGGGTAAGCTCGCCGAGCGTCCGCCGGAAAAGGGCGGGATCACGGCGCAGCAGAAAAACGAAATTCGCGCGCGGCTCAGGGGTACGACGGATGTGCATAATCTCGCTCATTGCGACATCGTCATCGAAGCGGTCATTGAGAACATCGCGGAAAAGAAAAAAATCTACGCATTGATCGAGGGCGTTGTGAAGAAGCAGGCGATCTTCGCCTCCAACACCTCATCGATCTCCATCACCGAACTCATGACCGCGACCAAACGTCCCGAACGTTTCGTCGGCCTGCATTTTTTTAATCCCGTGCCACTGATGAAGCTGGTGGAAGTCGTCCGCACGATCGCCACTGCCGACGATGTTTACGAAACGGCATACGAATTCGGCAAAAAGCTGAGCAAGGTGCCAGTGCGCACCTCCGATAAAACCGGATTCGTCGTAAACCGGTTGCTGGTGCCGTATCTGCTCGATGCCATTCGTGCCTATGAAGAGGGCGTGGGATCGATTGAAGATATCGATAACGCCATGAAGCTGGGCTGTGGCTATCCGATGGGGCCGTTTACCCTGCTCGATTTTGTCGGCCTCGACACGACTTACTACATCACTCACGTTATGTACGACGAGTTTAAAGAGCGGCGGTTCGCTTCTCCTCCGCTGCTGAAGCGGCTGGTCATGGCGGGATGGTACGGTCGCAAGAGTGGTAAAGGGTTCTACGATTATTCCGATCCGAATAAGCCGGTGGCGAATAAACTGTAAACTGATCCGCACAATATGAACATCCTGCACAAGCGCAGAAAAACCGATCAGCCTCCGGCGCTGGATAATGAGCAGGAAGTCGACCGCTACCAGCGCGCCTGGCGCAGCTATATCGCGCGGCGAAATCTGGTGGTGGTGCTGTTTCTCAGTTTTATTTTCGTCGGATTCGCCACGGCAAAGCTGAAGATGGGCGAGGGAGTCGATTTTGCGATCCTGTTGGGTTGGATCGGGGTTTATCTGCTGGGCGCCTGGTGGTTAACCGAGTGGCGCTGTCCCCGCTGCGGCAAGGTCTTTGGCCACCGTCTATGGACCGAACGTTGTATCAGTTGCGATCTGAGCAAGAACGAGATTGCGAACGTTGCACGGGGTAAGAGCTAACCGCGAATTCACGCGGATCAAAACCCACGAAGCGGTAATTCAGAAGAACTAACTCCCCCGGTTCATTTGTACCTGCGCGTGAGAATTTCTTATGAACTTCGAAAACATTCTCTTCGAAAAGAAAAACTCGATCGCTTACGTCACCGTGAACCGCCTGAAGGTTCTCAATGCTCTAAACATGGCCACGATGGAAGAACTACGGCAGGTGTTTCACGAAATCAAAAACGACACGGAGATTCGCGTCGTGATCATGACCGGCGCGGGCGAGAAGGCGTTTATTGCCGGGGCCGATATTGGCGAGTTGGCGACGCGCGATCCGATGACCGGCAAAGAGACCACGCAGCGGGGCCAGAACGTTCTGAATCTCATCGAGAATCTTGGCAAGCCGGTCATCGCCTGCATCAACGGGTTCGCCCTCGGTGGCGGGTGCGAGATGGCGATGGCTTGCACGCTGCGCCTCGCGAGCGAGAATGCAAAGTTCGGTCAGCCCGAAGTCAAACTGGGAATTATTCCGGGATACGGCGGCACGCAACGGCTGCCGCGATTGGTGGGCAAGGGACTTGCCATGCAGCAACTGCTGACGGGCGAGATGATCACGGCGCAGGAAGCGCATCGCATCGGGTTGGTGAATGAAGTGGTTGCAGCAGCGGATCTGATTCCGCGCGCTGAAGCCATCGCTGCCAAGATTATTGCCAACGCTCCGCTGGCCGTGCAGTATGTAATGGAGGCCGTGAACAAGGGCATGGAGATGAGTCTGAGCGAGGGCCTGTATCTCGAAGCGGTTTTGTTCGGCATAGCCTGCGCGACGGAAGACAAAAAGGAAGGGACCACGGCGTTCTTAGAGAAACGGCAGGCGGTCTTCAAGGGCAAATAACGTTTCTGCCGCGCATTCGCACGGATCTCGCGGGCTGAAATACCAATCCACCACGGAGAGACGAACCCACGGAGAAACAAAGCAAGCAAGCTCTTTCTGCGGAACCGCTTCCTCCCGAACCTTCCCTTCGGGGGCTCGAAGGTTCGTTGAATGCGGCCGGGAAGCGCTTCGCGGTTGTTGTTTCCCGATTTAACTCTTTCATCACCGAGAGACTCCTTCTGAGCGCGATAGATGGACTGTTGCGTTCGGGCGCCAGAAAAAAAGATATTCATCTAGTGCGCGTTCCCGGTGCCTTTGAAATTCCTTTGGCGGCGCGTAAGCTCGCCGAAACTAAGAAATACGACGCAATCATTTGTATCGGATGCCTGCTGCGCGGCGATACGGCACACTATGACGTGATCGTGAACGAAGTCACACGCGGGATCGGGCAGTCGGCTCAGGAGACCGGTGTGCCTCACGCATTCGGTGTGCTCACTTGCGAGAATCTGGAACAGGCCATCGATCGCGCCGGATTGAAGATGGGTAATAAAGGATTCGAAGCTGCGCTCGCAGCGGTCGAGATGGCGTCGCTGGGAAGGGTGATCGGAACGCAGCCCAAGGTGCAAAGCCAAAAGCAGATTCCTCCCTTCGGTCGGAATGACAAGCCTAAAAAAATCGGGAACGGGAAACCCCAAAAAACCACTAGCGCCACCCCTAAGAAGGTCGCGCGAAGAGCGAACAAGAAGCGCAGTTAGCGCCCTCCTGCAGTAAACTGGCAACTGACAACTGGTTACTGGACACTGCTTCTATGGGCACACGCCGTAAATCGCGCGAAATGGTTTTGCAGATGTTGTTTCAGGCCGACATGGGCAAGCAGACTGTCGATCAGGTGCAGAGCACATTCTGGGCGGAGCATGCCGCGACCAGCGCCGAAGTGCGAGGCTTCGCTGAGGACTTGTTTCGGGTCGCGACGGACCGTGTCGCGGAGATCGACAAGCTGATTGAGGGCCACGCGCAGCACTGGCGCATGGAGCGAATGGCGGCCGTGGATCGCAATCTGTTGCGCGCAGGCGTGGCCGAGTTTCTCGCCTATCCCGATACGCCACGAGCCGTCGTGATTAATGAAGCGCTCGAGATTGCACGAAAGTTTTCCAGCCCCGAATCCGTGCAGTTCGTCAATGGAGTCCTCGACAGCGTAGCCAAGGACTTGGCAAAAAGCGCGTAACGCCAAACGGCCGATCGTTACCCCAACCCACCCAAAAACTCCAACTGCTAAGGTTTCACCGCCAAGAGGTTCATCTGGCAGTTATTTTCCGTATAGCAAAAGCTGTTTGTCGAATTGGCCAGTGGCGGGAATGAAATCTGATATACGTCGAAAGCGGCGTAGGTATTCAGCACGTGCAGCAGACCATCGGAACCGGCAACGTAAATGAGAGATCCATCAGCGCTCATGCTGGCGATTACTGGAGTCGCGTTGTTTGCCAGCGCAATAGCGGAGGTTGCGCGCGTGGTGAAGCTGTAGACGAGGATGCTGCTGCGGTCGGTGGCTACGATGTAGGCCAGCGTTGAGTCGGGCGAGATAAAGAAATTAATGGGGTGGAACGTGCCCTGGCCGATGTTGATGTGTATCGGCTGAAAGTACGTGGGCGGAGTGGTTACCGGCGTGACCTGAGCGAGCGTTACGGTCTGTGGGCAAAGAGTTGTGAGCGACGGCAAGGAGGAGTTCGTTGCGATGATGTCGATGCCAGTGTCATCGATGCCGAAGAAGAAATCGAGGCCGGTCGTGTCGAGATTGGGAATCAGCAGATTCCCCATGGGGACGTTGCCGGCCGGGACCATCCTTAGAAACTGAGGCGGAGATGGCAGGAAAGTTGGTGTGGCCGGCGGAGTCAGGGTAACCGCGGAGTCATCGCAGGTGTTGTAGATGGCAAACGTCTCCGGATAAATGGTGGGCGCGATTCCGCCCGAGAGCAATGCGAACGATCCGCTCGAGTTGAAGACAATTGAACTGGCGGGAGCAGGCAGCGTGATCGGCGGCAGTAGATTCAATAGGGCGGAATAGACGTATAAAGAGTTACCGCTATTTGCCAGGATAAACGCTTTCAATCCGTCCGGAGAAAATGCAGCCGTGATTGCGTTGTTGATATTCAACGCGACGTTGCTGGAGGTGGTTACCGTCGTTGGTGTGGAAGAGGACGAGGACTTCGATGAAGAAGATGTGGACGTCGGCGTTGTCGTCGTGGTGGTTACATTGGCGATGTACACCTGATTGGGCGCGGAAACCGTATCGGAAAAAACTGCCGCGCCGCCGTTTTGTGAAACTCCAATGACTCTGCCAGTGATCAGTCCTAATTGGGTGCCAGGCGCGGCGAGGGGTGTAAATGCACTGCTGGTAGTCCCGAGGCTTCCGGGGTTGATAGAGAGCGCGCCATATTGGCTGCCCATATAGGCGCGGTCGCCGGCAGGGTCGAACATGAGAGAGTTCGGCGGGGTTGGGATAGGAGTCGATGAATTCGGAACATTCGTGGTCGTCGGCACATTGTAAAGACCGACGCTGCACAAGGCTTCACTGTAACAATCCTGGCTCGTGACCAGTACCGTGGTTGCGACAGTCGCGCTCGAAGACGACCCGCTTCCCGAAGATCCACTGCCGGAAGACCCGCTGCCACTCCCCGAGGATCCGCTGCCCGAGCCGGACGACCCGCTGCCAGAGCCTGACGATCCGCTCCCGGATCCACTGCCGGAAGACCCGCTGCCGCTACCCGAAGACCCGCTACCCGAACCAGAAGTTCCACCACCTGACGAGGTGGAACTGGGAGTGACAAGTCCAGAAATAGCGGTGACGGGATAAACCGGCTCTGGGATGTAGGGGGCAGTGGAACCCACGGGATTGAGGGGCCAGCCTACGTTGCAGGTCGGCGGAGAACAAGACGCGGTGATCGCCCCGGCGCCCGTTTGCGTGGCGGCGATGGTGCAAGGCGAGCCGGCGGTACAGCCTGCGGTCCCGCCGGTAGTAAGCGCGGCTGGCGAGGATGAGACCCAAGTGAGCGGCGCCTTCGGCACGATGCAGCCCTGAACATCGACCGCAATCGCAGTAATGCTCTCCGAGTTTCCTTTTGTCGTTACGAAGTTGGTCTCATTGTTGACTTGCTCGCCGTTGAGATTGAGTTCCATCGCGATGCACTGCACTGGGCAGGTTGCGAAGTAAAAGGGCTGGCTCGAAACCCCCGAGGCAGAGGCGATGATTTGCGTCTGACCGGGAATGCCAGGGGCGAAGGTCGCTTCGTTAGTCGGAACTGCAGGCGTATTCGTTGTGACCGTGATGATCGGCGTGATCTTGCTTACGTTGGCATTGACCTCGTTCCACGTAAATGGACCGACCGCTCCGGTGATGTCGTTTCCGTTGTCGTCGCGCGCCGTCGCCTGCAACGTCTCAATCTGATTCTGTGAAAAGCAGCTGTTAGGGTTGGGAGAATTCGGGTTGGAAGATATGGGCGAAGGTGTGAACGTCAGATCGCAGGCGATCGGCAGCGGCCCTTGGCTGGGGCACGCGGGAGGCGTCGAATTTACCGGTGTGACTATGCTGACCGCAATGTTTGCAATCGGCGGATGCACGAAGATCAAGGTTGGCGCACTTGTCGACCCCAGCGCGGACGCGGTGATGGAAGCGGTTCCGATTTGCGCGGGCGTGCATTTCGAATAGACCGGAGGATCTGCCCAGGTGCCGGCGCAAGCGGCCCCGCCCGGTGAGATATCGACCACGCCAGGATTGCTGGAGGAATAGGTAAAGGCCGGGGTAACGGCACTATTCGCAGCGTTCGTCGCGCTTGCGGTGAATACGATAGACGATCCCACTTGCATGGAATAACTGACGGACGGGGTGAGAGTGATTCTCACGGGCAACGGTGAAGTGGCGGCCGGTTTATGCCCGCCGCATGCGGACGATAACAAGAAAAATGGCGCGATTAAGAACCAGGAGGCTACAAATCGCCACACGGAACGCAATCTTCCCATGCACCCTCTCGCCGCCTCGCGGTTATATCCCGCGGGCGCGCAGTTCAATGGAGTGGAAAACTCGTAGTTTAGAGAACGAATGCAGATTCGGCAAGTTGAGACGTTTAGCGGGCGTGAGCGAAGCGCGAGTCCGCTGGCGAAATCCCGACGCAACTTGCTAGGGATCCCCGGAACTGGAGCCTCCTGCCGAAATCCTGAGGGTTCCCTTGCGAAGCACCCTTGGTAATCTGAACTAGCGTACTCGCGTGTCCTCCGCAACTACACTCGCCTTGCTTTTTCCGGCTGTTGTCGTGAGATGCGAAAAGATGGGTTGACGATGTTTCGATCGGGTTGCTATATTTGTAAGGTTCCGCGAGTCAACCCAGGCTTGTTGTAAGCTGTGAGCCCCGCGAAAATCTGCGAGGCCACGGTAGAGTTTGAGAAATGCGTTCCCGGCAAGTGGAACTTCACGAGCTGGAAACTTTCCTCGCTGAAACGTTCCTGCGCTGCCTTTCGCCCTTTCACAAGGGTTGTTGATGCGCCCGAACACTGGGCAATAACAGCTTGCGAAGGGATATGCAGGACAGAGCTGGCGATACGGAGTACCCCCGGAGTTTGGCCGGGTGCCACCGTCGGCAGCATAAATCAAGTTGGGTTTTCCCAGAATCTCTCGCCGTGACGAGTTCGCGGTGAGAAGAATGGCCGACCGTGAGTCTGCCAGCCCGGATTGCGAAATCAGAAATCGGGGAAGCTGAGGCGCTGCGCGCGTTCTATTCGCAAATATCTGGCGCCGGTCTCGGCTTGCGCTCGCACAGTGTCAGAAGGAGCGGCAAAGAGTGCCTACTTTTAATCAATTGGTGGCGAAGGGGCGTAAGCGGCCGCGGTACAAGACGGCGAGTCCAGCGCTCGAGGGCTGTCCGCAGAAGCGCGGGGTTTGTACCCGCGTGTACACGCAGACTCCGAAAAAGCCGAACTCGGCGCTGCGCAAAGTCGCTCGCGTGCGCCTGACGAATGGAATTGAAGTGACCACTTACATCCCCGGCGTCGGCCACAATTTGCAGGAGCACTCGATTGTGTTGATCCGCGGCGGCCGCGTGAAGGACCTGCCGGGCGTGCGTTACCACGTGATCCGCGGCACGCTGGACGCGGTGGGTGTGGCGAATCGCCAGCAGGGAAGATCGAAGTACGGCGCAAAGCGCGCCAAGAAGGGGTAAGAAGCAGCGATATGCCACGCAAAGGACACACCGTTAAGCGGACCGTGCCGGCCGATGCCGTTTATGGCTCGGATCTGGTGACGAAGTTCATCAACTCGATGATGTGGCAGGGCAAGCGCAGCACCTCGGAGCGCATCTTCTACACTGCGCTGACCAAGGTGCAGGAAAAGGGCGGCGCCGAAGCTTTGACCCTGTTCAAGAAGGCGGTCGAGAACACCAAGCCGCTGCTCGAAGTAAAGACGCGCCGCGTCGGTGGAGCGAACTACCAGGTGCCGGTAGAAGTGAATGCCGACCGTCGCACGTCGCTTGCGATCCGCTGGATTTTGACTTATGCCCGCGGCCGCGCCGAAAAAGGCATGGTCGACAAGCTGAGCAATGAATTGCTGGATGCCGCCAACGGGAAAGGCGCGGCGATCAAGAAAAAAGAAGATGTACACCGCATGGCGGAAGCCAACAAGGCGTTTGCGCATTACCGGTGGTGAAGTGCATTGAGTAATTGGGGAAATTCTGTAGAGTAATTGAAAAATGCCATTCAGTTTTGACTTTCAATTACCAAATTACTCAATTTCCCGATTACCAAATTAACTGGAGCCCGGAAAGAGTCGAAAGCTGTGCCA
>JASHTD010000313.1 GCA_030040725.1 Candidatus Sulfotelmatobacter sp.
GGAGCGCAGCAGGTGCGCTTCGCATTCTGCAAGAAACTTGAAACTTTGGACGCGGCGGCTGCGAAGTTGGCGAAGCTGCGTCCCCGATAAGTACCTACGTGCACGAATGGGCCATGCTCAATCCCATACTGCGAAGAGTATACTGCGGGAAAGTTCGAAATTCTCCTCGGGAAATGAGCGCAATTATGGCTGTGGAAGCGGCAGAGCAGGTAACGGAGCGGGTTCCGGTGGATCAGTTTCAGGCCCTGGAAGAAAAGATTTATCGCACCATTGAGTTGTATAAATCGGCGCGGAAGGCGCAGGCTGCGGCGGAGCGCGACGCGCAGCGCTTGCGCGAGCAACTGGAAGAGCGCGACGAGCAACTCATTACATTGCGGCGCGAGTCTGTGCAGCTGAAGAAAGAGCGCGAGGAAGTTCGCAGCCGCGTCGAGCATATGCTGGAGCAGATCGATTCGATGGAAGAGCAGCGCGCCAGTTAGCTGTGCACCTGAGAATGAGTCGGGCGAAAACAGATCTGGAAGTTCAAGCAGAGATGGCAACGGCCACAAAAAATTCGGCGATGAAGGACGCCCAGAATGGCAGTGTGCGGGTTGAGATCTTCGACCAGGCCTACAACCTGCGCGGTTCCGACCCGGAATACATCATGAAGCTAGCGGAGTATGTTGACTCGAAAATGCGGGCCGTCGCCGAAGCCACCAACACGATTGATACCGTGCGCCTGGCTGTGCTCGCTGCCCTGAACATTGCGGATGAATATCAAGTTCTGAAGCGAAATCAGGATCACGGTTCTGCCGACTACCAGAAACGTGCCCGTCAGCTCGCCAACGCTCTCGACGAAATTCTGGATGACAAGCGCAAGGCCGGATAGCGGCTACCAGAGTTCATTCCGCCACTGTCCGAATTTCTAGTTCAGTCTTCCCTTCGTCAGGTCCCGCTGAGGTCAGGTTCGTCTTCTAAGTGGCTCAAGATCTCATCGTCCACATCCCATTTTTTCAGGATGGAGAAAATAGCCTTCGTGCTGAAACCGGCGCGAGCCAGCTGCCGAAATATCCGTGCAGTCTCTTTTTGATCCCTGGGTTTGGCGAGCCGCTTTCGCCGAAGAAAATCGCGCGCCTGTTTTTCTTCGCTGACCCCTTCAAACGCTGCATTTACGGCTTTATCGATCAGGTCGCTATGTACGCCTTTGACTTTCAGGTCAGTAGCGATCCGCCTGCGGCCAAATTTCTGATTGTCGCGGCGCAGTGCCGAAAAATAAGCGGCATACTGTGAATCGTTCAGATAGCCGTTGTCTTTCAATCTTCGGATGATCAACTCAACCAGCGTCTGGCCATATTCCGTGTCAGCTTCCACGCGTGCGCGCAGCAGTCGTTTCAATTCCGCAACCGTGCGCATGCGGCGCGCCAGCGCGCCGACGGCATATTCATAAAGCTCATCTTCGGAATAGAGTTTCTTTTGGGCACGACGATCAAATGCCATGCCGCAACGATAGTCCGGATCCACGCTTCGTGGAAGTGAAAGGTTTACGCATTCTTCCGAAGCTGACTCGTGATGGTGAGCGTGCGAGTGCGAATGCTAGGTCAGCCCTTTGAACCCGCCTCGCAGATATTGCAGATGCAGTTGTTCTATGGTGCGATACATGAGCCAGAAAGCGGCAGTTCGATGGCAGAAGTCAACAACTTGAGCCACCAAGGAATTTTCCGCGCCAGAAGCATCCACGGAAGAATTGCTGCGGGAACCAGAACGGCGGCACACAGAACGGGTCCGGTTTTCCCCATCTCAGGAAGCACAGCCAATAGAAGCAGTGAGCAGCGAAAACGCGCCCAGGACTCGCATGCTTGCAAAAATGAAAAGCAACGACCACATCGCTAAGGACGGAAGGATTGCACAGAACGCCAGGACAAAATTGAGCGGAACCAGCAAGGCTTGTGTGCCGGGATCGGGTCGATTGCGAGATGGCATAGGTTTGCGTCCCTCGCCGCATTAGGTTCTATCGATGCTGGCCCTAGCGCCCGAATCCCGCTGACTGCATCGATTGCCGCGAAATGTCCGCAGTCGACGCAATGCCTTGCATACGCAGCTTAAAGTCGTCAGCGTTGGAGGCGTTCTCAAGAGCCGTTTCGTAGTTGACGAGACCGGCCTGGAACAAATCCCACAAAGACTGATCGAACGTCTGCATGCCGTATTGCGAAGTGCCGGCGGCAATGGCGTCACGAATCGACCGGGTTTTTTCCGGAACAAGGATACATTCGCGAATGAACGCGGTGTTGATCATTACCTCCACCGCAGGCACGCGGCCATCGGTGTCGCAGCGCCGCACCAGGCGCTGGCTGACGATGGCGCGCAGCACGGCCGCCAGCTGCAGGCGAATCTGCTTCTGCTCCGGCGGAGGAAAGATTGAAATCACGCGGTTGATGGTTTCCACCGCATCCAACGTATGCAACGTCGAGAAGACCATGTGGCCGGTTTCCGCCGCATGCAGCGCAGTCGAAATTGTTTCCAGGTCGCGCATTTCGCCGACCAGGATCACGTCGGGATCCTGACGCAGAGAAGCACGCAGGGCCGAGCTAAACGAAGGCGTATCCACGCCGATCTCTCGCTGATTGACGTAGCCTTTTTTATCGCGATGCAGAAATTCGATCGGGTCTTCGATCGTAATGATGTGTTCCGCGCGGCTGGAATTCACGCGATCGACCATCGCCGCCAGCGTAGTCGACTTACCGGACCCGGTGACGCCCGTGACCAGCACAAGACCTCGCGGCATCTCGCAAATCTGCTCCACCACTTTCGGCAAAAATAATTCGTCCAGGGCACGAATCTTGGTGGGAATAACACGCAGCACCAGTCCGACGTTGCCGCGCTGCTGAAAAATGTTGACACGGAAGCGGCCCAATCCGGCCACTCCGTAGGCCATATCGATTTCGGTAGTTTCTTTGAACTTTTGCTTCTGCCGCGCCGACATCATGCTGAAAGCCATGGTCAGCATGTCTTCTGCGCTCACGCGTGGCTGGTCGGTCAATGGCGCCAGTTCGCCATCCACGCGCAGGTGAGGATAGTTCCCCACCTTCAAATGCAAATCGGAGGCTTTGCGCTCAGTCGCAATTCGCAGCAGATCGTCAATATTCATCGCAGAGGTCTTCCGGGGAGGCGGTCGGCCTCCAAGCTCTGCCTATGATGGACTGAATCGTAACTTTGCTAAAGATGACCTAGGTAATGTGGTTGGAACTAACCGGCCTGAAGTGGGTTGGACCCGGTGAGGTCAGCCTGTATCGCTCCAATTCTGCCTACTACGGTTCCTCAGACAGTGCTTGTTCGGGAGTAAGCTTGCGGTACTTGTAATAGGTCTCGTCATCCTGCGATCTGTGGCCTATCACGTGGAAGATCTTGGCATGGGCTCTCATTGCATAATGACTGGGTTGCCAGATGTCGTCCTCCACCGGCATCTTCTCCACTTCGAACTGTGTGCCCGGCTCTACTTGAGCAAGGAAGCCTTCGATCGACACCGGATGAATCACGCGAGCTTCCACCCTTACCCACTGGTAGGTCTGCTTGTCGATCCAAAGTCGGCCTTCCATGCCTTTAAGGACTTGGGTGTCCATGTTCGGCGGCCGGTAACCGGGCCGGGGAGTAGCTTTCAAGACATAAACATCGTGGCCACCCAGCTTCTGCTCGCCCATGAGTTTGAAGTTGAACCCTTCAGTCAACTGCTCCATTAGCAACTGATCACGTTTGCGGTCTTTCTCATATTTCGCGATACGCTCGGCTCTTTCTTCCGGCGACTCGTTACGCCGGTCGGCAATCGTCTTCTCAAGCTTTTGGCGCTCCTCTTCCTGTTGGGGATGGGAGAGGGGCTTCCCATTCACCTCGACGAACCGCTGATAAGGCGAGCCAAAGATCATCAGATCCTCAAAGGTTTTTGTCCCTCCGTTGGATTCGCGGTCGCGTTCGAAACAGCTGTATTCCGGAGCGGCATCCCAATCTTTGGAATTGGCTCGCACCGAGTTCTGAATAATGCTGTCTACGTTTTGTCCGAGGCCGTTGCTTGCAAAAAGGGCGAGTAGCGCGAGTGTGTAGATCCTTGGCACTATCGTCTTCGAGTGACAGGTTTGGATTCCTATTCGGCTCTAACAGTTGTCGCGATAGTTCCGGCAATCGACGGTTATGGCTCGGGCATGACCGGCAACGCGGCCTTGTTAACGATTGAGGGATCGTCGCGCAACTTGATGTACAGCAAAGTGCCGTTGGGGCGGGGAACGCTCAATCCAGAATCCACATAGCTGGAAGGCACCGGAACACTGTGCAGGAATTGAGAATCGGAGGCAACCGAATCCAGTAAGAACAGATCCTGTCCCATCAGCGTGCAAGGCTTGTCGGCGCTGTCAGGGCAACGCACTTCCTTTAAAGTCGGGATGCGGACCAGTTTCACCAGCGGCTGCCAGTCGCCATATTCTCCCGTTCCGCTGACTGCGCGGTAACGAAGTTGCCCAAAAACCGACGGGCCAAAGTTTTTCAGGGGTTGAAGAGTCACGAGCACGGTTTGCGGATCTTCGAGGAATAATGTCCCATTGGCGAGGCTGAACGTGGCTGCGGTGGCGCCATCGTCCGTGGCAACTTCAATCTTCTCATCCCGCGGGAAGGTCGCTGGGATTTCCGCCTTCAGGAAAAAAGACATCTGACCATCTTGCGGAAGATCATCCTGATTGCCGAGACGAATAGGCGACGGCGTCGAACCAGCCTGAATGCTCTTGCTCAACAGCGTCACTCGCGGGCGAGGCGCATCAATCGTGGTGTCGAGATCAAGCACTCGCCCGTCTTTCAGGGTCACATGCGCGACCAGGCTTTCGCCGGTCTCGAAATAAGTCGCAGCAGTGGAGGTCGCCGCCGCAGCTAACCGCAACTGATCCTTCCCGTCTGTGCGCGTCAAGCCTGCGGGAGAAAATTCCACCTTGTCTAATTTCAGTCCGGCAACTTCATCCAGGCGCGTTCCGGTCAGAGTGCCCTGCCGGTCGCCTGCATTCAGAGCAAAGTGATCCAGATGGGCCGCTTCGGAATACGCCTGCAGCGGTACTTCGTCCGGCTTGGATTGTCCGGATTGCGATACGAGCAGAAGCACCGGCCCCGAAGTCTCTCCTTTCAGCGGAACACTGATCTCAACCTCGTCGGTCTCCATCAGCTTCCAGGTCGCTTTCAGCTGTTTGCCTTTTCCGTCTTTGATCGTGACCTGCTCTACGCACGGAGCTTCATCCGATTGCAAGTGAATTGAATCGTCGCGGCCAACGATCAGTGCTGTCGAATCAGCCGAAGCGAGAGTCCACTTCACCGGCCGCGAGAACTGCAATTGGAAAGCGGGTCCGGTGAAAGAATCGAATCCCCATTGTCCACGGATGGTTCCAGGAACTTCCCCCATCACTTTTTCGGCGTGCAGCGGTTTCGTATCCACCACAAATCCGCCGCGCCCCGGATCGGCTTTGACCGGAAGATCGATCGCCAAACCCGCCTTATTCTCGACGTGCAGAACCACATCGTGGGCATATTGGGTCGAGAAAACCAGAGGTGCGCCATCGACCGGCAAAACCAGGCTGGATTGCTGCAGGCACGAAACCCGCTTCGGCTCAACCGGACGCAGAGGCGGCAATTGCGCCGCTTCCACCGCTGGCAATGCCACCACAAGCACGGACATCGGTTTGTGGAACGAAGGCACATTGTTGAGCTTGAGATCGAGTTCGTCAGTTTTCGGCAACCCGAGGGCGGGAATGTATTGGTACTGCGGGTTGTGAAAACTCGCCATCATTTTTGCCAGATCGACCACCGCGCCAACATAAGGGCTGTACTCGCCTCCACCGGCAAGTTTCGCGTTGCTGAGATTTCCCACCAGATCGGAAGCTGGACCCGAGGTTAAAGCATCGACCATCGACTGGCTGTGCCCGTCATCCAGAACAAGTTGATCGGTCTTCTGCGTCAGACAGGTAGCCTGCTCTTGCACCGGTTTGTCGAAACAGTCGTTATCGATCTTGATTTTCAAGCTGCGCGCGAGCAACAGCGAGCGGTCTTTCAGTGTTTTCGCGTCCATATCTGAGGCCTCGTGAATACCCGCCAGATAGGCGTCCAGACGAGAGCGGTCGAGTGCCGCCTGATCGAGATCTTGCGATGCCCGAACGAACGCGCCCGGCTTGTTGCGTACCGCCGACCGCACGGTCGCAAAATCCCCACCGGTTTCGGGAGCCAGAAACACGAGAGCCTGCTCGGCCTGGTCAGGCACGGTCACGTATATTCCCTCCTTCATCACCTTGCTGTTCCAGGTTTCTGCCCGGGTAAACCACTGATCGGGCGGGGGATTGGTCGATCCGCGGAGAAAAGCGGAGACCATAAGATAGTGAACTGATTGTCCCACCGGAACGACGGGATGCAGCCAGATCCGGTCTCCTGCCTGGAGGTTAGGGAGCTGGGAGATTGGCAGCGTTTTTCCCGAACGTGTGACCTTCACTTCGATGCGTGGTCCAGGCAGGTCGAATGCAGCAGCGTCGGCGCGCACCCGCGTCGGAAAAAGCAGAAAAACTCCGACGGCGCCGACGAGGAACAACAGCCATTGTTGAAGAGAAGAAAAACTCCCTGAAGCCTTCCTTCTAGAACCCTTTGAAAAGATCACCGTGGGATACCCAAGCGCAATTGTACAATCTGCAAATTTCGAACGGGAGAAGATGTGAACAGGGGAGTGTGAAAAAAATCTTGCGCTGCATACAACCTGGCCGCACTTTTTAAAGCTGTGAAAGCTCGAAGGGAGGTAATTTGACAATGTGACACATAATGTGTCACATTGTACACATGCCCTCTGTAAACATGCGCCAGCTCCGCGACACCAAGAAGCTCAAAGCCTGGCTGCGCTCGGGGAAAACCGTCGAACTTCGCGAGCGCGACAAACTCATCGCCCGCATTGTTCCCGAAAAAGAAACAGGCAAGCCGGTGCAGTGGCCCGATTTTGCCGCTCGGCGAAAGAAGATATTTGGCGACAGAATCCTCCCAGGCGCTGATATTGTTATGGAGGAGCGAGGGCGTTATTGAGGTCCTATACCGACACGAGTGTCCTCGTCTCTCCCTACGTTCAGGACAATTATTCAGCGCTCGCCGACAAGCTGCTTACATCGGACGAGCGCATTTTTCTTACCCCGCTGCACGTTGCAGAATGGACGCATGCAATTGCACAACACGTTTTCCGCGGACTCATGCCTTTGTCTCAAGCGGAGCGCTTGATGGACCAATTCCAGACAGATCGATCAACCGGCCTCTGGATCGAGGTCGCGTTCCCCGAAAACGCCTTCGCTCTCTGCGCCAATCTCGCTCGCCAATATGGCCCAACAATCGGAATGCGCACGCTCGATACTCTGCACGTCGCTTGCGCTCTGGAACTCAAGGCAGAGCGGTTCTGGACGTTTGACGAGCGCCAGAAAAAGCTGGCGAAGGCGCAGGGGCTGAAAACGGACAACCTGATCAGGAACCACAAAGCCTAAGAAAATCATCGACGACTCGTCGATCCATCTTTGTGAACCAGAGTTCCGCGTTCCTTTCGGCCTGCTTCAGCCTCTCGGGACTGTGCATGACCCCATCGAGATATGTTTCCAGTCCGCGACGAAAGCAATCCATCAGATCCACGATGTGTACTGCTATCTCATCGCGCCCAATATTCCTTGCGGTTTCGGCAAGATCTTCTGCCCTCGCGGTTCCCCAAGCGTAGATTACCTTCCGCGCTTGCCCTTCACGCGACAGGTCGGAATCTGGCGTGAAGGAGTGAAGCACGCCACACCTCGCTCCGTATAGGTCTAGTGCCGAATAGGGCGAGGAGCGACCTTTTAGCATGTTCTCGTCGACCCACCTCACGAAAGCCGACTTTGTTCCTTCGCCTGAACGCCGCTCCAATGATGCCGTAACGTCCATCAGGGAGTAGAGAAGGCAAAGGGACGAGAGCACCCGACCCTTTTTGAGACAGTCCTCGGCGGATTCCAGTTGCTGCATCGCGTTTGCGTAGAATCCCAGCAAACTTTCCTCTCACGCCTACTCTTCCTCTTCCTTCACCTCGCCCCGTTCTGCCTTAGCCTTCTCGATAATCTTCTCCTGTAACTGCCCCGGAACCGTGTCGTAGTGATGCATTTCCATATTGAAGCTGCCGCGGCCCTGCGTCATCGAAGTTAAATCGACACCGTAGGTGAGCATTTCGGCCATGGGCACTTCAGCTTTCACAATCGTGTTGCCGCCTTTGTTGTCCATGCCCTGGATGCGGCCGCGGCGACTGTTGAGGTCGCCCATGATCGAGCCGGCAAAATCGTCGGGCACGGTGATTTCGACATTCATGATCGGCTCGAGCAGGGTAGGCTTGGCCACTTCCATCGCTTTTTTGAAGGCGATGCGGCCGGCCATCTGGAACGACAGATCGTTCGAGTCCACATCGTGATACGACCCGTCGTATAGAATTACGCGGAAGTCCACCACGGGATATCCCGCAAGATAGCCGCGCGCCGCCGCGTCTTTGATTCCTTTTTCTACGGCAGGGATAAAGTTTCTCGGAATCGCGCCGCCAAAAATATCGTTAACGAACTCGAACTGTCCGCCGCGCGCGAGCGGCTCCATCTTGATTTTGCAATCGCCGTACTGGCCGTGGCCGCCGGTTTGTTTTTTGTGGCGTCCCTGCACGTCCGCTTTGGCGCGAATGGTTTCGCGGTAGGGCACCTTGGGCGCCTTCAAAACAACTTCCGTATGAAAACGCTTTTTCAGCTTGGAAACTATAACCTCGATGTGCTGCTGGCCGGTGCCCGCGATGAGAAATTCCTTGGTCTGCGGATCGCGGAAGAATCGCAGCATGGCGTCTTCTTCCATCAGCTTATGAATGCCGGGACCTAGCTTGTCTTCGTCGGCACGGCTCTTCGGCTCGATGGCAAACGTGATTGCCGGCTCGGGCAGCTTCACGCGGGGATACTGAATCGGAGCAGATTTGTCTCCCAGCGTATCGCCGGTGAGAGTGTCTTTCAGTTTCGCAACCGCACCGATATCGCCCGCATGCAGTTCGGTCACGGGCACGGCTGTCTTGCCCTGCATAATCGAGATATGAGAGAGCTTCTCGGC
>JASHTD010000160.1 GCA_030040725.1 Candidatus Sulfotelmatobacter sp.
ACTCCTGGTTGCCCCGCGACTTTCGCAGAACAATTTCCGCCTCGGTGCGAATCAATGAAATGGGAGTGCGCAATTCATGCGAGGCATCGGCGGTGAACTGAGTCACGCGGAGAAAGGCGTCTTCGATACGCACCAGCATTTCATTCAAAGTGTCTGACAAGCGCTGCAGCTCGTCTCCGGTGTTGAGCTGGTCGAGGCGGGCGCTCAAGTTGCCCCCGCTGATATTCCGTGCAGCCCGCGCGATTGCGTCCACTGGAGACAGCGCTCGGCGACTGAGCCAACACCCTCCCGTGGCGGCAACCAGCAACAGCAGAGGAGCGAGAAACAACAGATACCGTTCAAACACGGCGAGTGTCGCCATCATCTCTTCGATTGGCACTCCCATTTGCACGGTAAAGGCGCGCCCATACATGTCAAGCCTTTGGGTGATAAAGCGGTAAGGCTTGCCATCGAGTTCAAGGTTTCGGAACGAGCGATGTTTCACCGCTGCCGGCCGAACGGGTTGAATCTGGTTTCTCTCCAGCGAGGGCGCACGAAAAATCCAGTTTCCGTCGCCGTCGTAGATTTGCAGAAAATCTCCCGAGTGTTCGAGATCGTATGCCTCGGAAACTTCCTCTTTCAGCTTGGGGACGTTCCGATTTTTTTCCTTTTGCGCTTTTAACAGATTGCCCAAGTCCTCGACTTGGCCCTTCAAGGCATGGTCTGCGATGCCATAAAGATGTTGGCGCACGGCGAACCACATGCCGACGCCAAACAAGAATTGCGCGGTCGCGAAGATCGCCAGATACCAAAGTGTGAGCTTGGATCCGATCGAAAGCTTTTTCATAGCGCCTGCTCCTCGGAAACCAAATAGCCAACGCCACGCACCGTATGGATCAGTCGCTCGCGGCCTTCACCATCGATCTTGTGTCGCAGCAGGCGCACGAAGGCTTCGAGCGTATTGCCACTGACGTCACGTCCTAACGACGCGATCAAGGCTTCGCGAGGAACGACCTCGCCGGCATCGCGCATCAGGCGCTCGAGCAGCAGGTATTCGGTCCGGCTCAGATTTATTCTCCTATCGCCCTGGTGAACCTGATGGGTCGATAGATTCATAATCAGGTCGCCGACTTCGAGACGGGTCTTGCTGGTGTCTCCTCGCCGATGCACTGCGCACACTCGCAGCAGAAGTTCGTCGAATGAGAACGGCTTGATGACGTAATCGTCGGCGCCAAGGTCAAGGCCCTGCACGACATCGGGAACGGAATCTTTCGCAGTCAACATTAGGACAGGCGTCGGATCGCCCTCGGCCCTCATGCGGCGGGCCATTTCAAATCCATCCATCCTCGGCATCATGATGTCGAGAATCACGACATCGAAGTGTCGTTCACGAACCTTGCGCAAACCCTCGCTGCCATCGAGCGCGCACGAAACCGAGTGACCTTCTTCACTGAATCCTTTGCGCAACAGTTCCACCATTCGCCGTTCGTCTTCGACGATCAGGAGATCCATGCGAACCTGCCGCCTTGCAGAAGTTAAAAACAACTCCCCTAGAGTAGTCCGCAAGGAAGCGAGAAAACACACCCTGAAAAACAATTAACCTGGCTTTAATATCGGTTTCATAGCGTTCTTCTATCCTCACCTCTCATTCAGCTCAGGAACTTTCCGTTATTGGCGAAGCAGAGACGGCCGAATCGCCCGGTTACGACAGGAGAAATTCCGGCCTGCCCTGTTCGGTGCGCTCATTCGCAAGGAGATCAGGTCCATGGCGCCACAGTGCTCATATCGAGATTTCTTAGTTTCCAGCGTCGGGGTTTTGCTCGCGGTTTGCGGCCTGATGGGGTCATCTGCGTTCGGGCAAGGCGGGCGCGGGACGCTTACTGGGCACGTCGTCGACCAGGGCGGTGCGATGCTACAGGGCGCTCAAGTCAAGCTGGAGCCGGGAGACGCAACGGCTGCGACCGATGTGCAAGGGCAATTCCGATTCATCGGCCTCGCACCCGGTAATTACACTCTTACAGTTTCGTACATTGGGTTTGAGAAGTTCACCCAGCAGGTCAAAGTGGCGGCAGGCCGCGAAAGCCGAATCGAAGCCAAGATGAACATCCGCCTGCGCACCGAACAAGTGAATGTTGTGGCGGAATCGCCGCACGGCGAGGCCGAAGCGATTAATCGGGAGCGGGTTTCAGACAACCTGCTTCAGGTCATTCCTTCCACTGTGATCATGTCGTTGCCGAATGAAAACATTGCCGACGCGGTCGGCAGAGTGCCCGGCGTCAGTCTGGAACGCGACGAAGGCGAAGGTAAATATGTTCAGGTTCGCGGGACTGAGCCGAGACTGAACAACACCACGGTCGACGGCGTTGAAATGCCCGCGCCGGAGGACAATGTACGCCAGTTCAAGCTGGACACTATTCCGGCGGACATCGTCGAGTCGATTGAAGTGAATAAAACACTTTCTCCTAATCAAGATGCAGATGCGATTGGTGGAACCGTGAATCTGGTGACGAAGACTGCCAGCGACTTGCCCACGATAACGCTCGAGGGAATCGGCGGATTCACTCCTATCGAAGACACCCGCTACATGGGGTTGGTCACAGGCACGGTGGGCCAGCGCTTTGGACGAAAGAAAAAATTTGGGGCGCTGTTTTCAGGCAGCTACGATTACAACGGACGCGGAATTGACGATATTGAGCCAAGTCCCAACGACACCGCGGAGCCGACTTACGGCAGCATGGACATTCGTGAATACCGGTACCAGCGCAAGCGCTATGGTTTTGGCGGTTCGCTGGATTACAAGCTGAATGAAGGCTCCGGTCTTTATCTCCATTATTTTGGCTCCGATTTCAAGGATTACGGAAATAAGTGGGTCTATTCGCTCAATGATGGAGGAGCTCCGCAATTCTCGACTTCTTCCCGTTTGCCGGATTACGGCATCAACAGCGTAGCGATTGGCGGCAAACATGTTTTCACTGATTCGTGGCTGAGTTGGGAGATCTCCGCCGCCCGCTCGAGGGAACTGGCAGCTGCCGGCAATCCGGGAGCTACATTCAGCTTCAACCCGAACAGCTCCTTCGTATGTAATTACGATCCGGGTGCCACCACCGATTTCCGGTTGCCGCAATGGGACCCCGGATGCCTTGCTCCCGGATCACCAACGTTTAATCCCTATCAATATCAGTTGACCGAGTACGACGGCACCCAGGGAATCACTTCGCAGGTGAATCTGCAAGGCGCACTATCAAACGCCCGGAACTATCACCTGGGTTCGCATTTCTCGACCTTCGAATATGGCTTCAAGGTCCGCAACGCGCACAAAGGACAGGATGCTTACTCTGCGACGTACGATCAGACATTCATAGCGAATCCGAACAATCCTCCCGTGTCGCCGATGACCGATTACCTGGACGGCTTCACCAATGCGAATTACTACTTCAACGCCTACCGCCTGGGGCCAGTCACAAACTACAACCGCATCGTCAACAATCTCAATAATGTAATTTCCCAGGGAGTTCTCGCCCTCGACGAACCCGCTACTATTTTCGGTTCCGATGCCAGCAACTTCGACCTGACCGAGCGCGTTTCTGCAGCTTACGCCATGAACACCATTGAGTTTGGACGCTTCCGGCTGCAAACCGGGCTGCGCGTCGAGGCCACTCAGTTAGACATACTGGGATTCCTGGTGACCAATAATGCGACCAGCACGGCGGAAACAGTGACTCCACAACGGGCGAATACCTGGTACTGGGACCCATTGCCGAATGTTCAGTTGCGCTATGCAATCTCTCCGGACTCGGATATTCGCGCCGTTTACGGACGAGGAATCTCCCGACCCAACCCGTACGATATGGTCCCCTATGTTACCCAGGATCAAAGCACGAATCCGCTTACCATTTCGGTGGGTAACTCCAATTTGAAGCCGGAGCACGCCAACGACTACGACATTCTTTATGAGCACTACCTGAAGCCGTATGGTCAAATTCAGGCCGGCTTCTTCTACAAGCAGTTAAGCCAGCCCATTTACTATCTCGCAGATCCTCATTACGAGGGCACGCAATATCCACAGTTCGTCGGCGATATCTTCGATTACATCGCGAACGGGGTGAACGCAAAGTTGTATGGCGTGGAGTTTTCGTACATCCAGCATCTGGGATTTCTGCCGGGTGCGTGGAGTGGTTTCGGAATCAACATGAACTACAGCAGGACTGGCTCGAGCGCCGGCAGCCTGCCCCTGCGAAACGACAACCCCGCGCTTCAGCGCCAAACACCAACGATGTGGAATCTCGGGCCCAGTTACGATCGGGGTCGGCTGTCGGCCCACCTGGGAGCAACTTACAACAGCGCAAGCATTTATCAGTACCAGTGGGAGCAGTGCACTGCGGCAGCGGCGGCGGGCGGAGGTTGCGAGGACCCGGCTAACCTCGGACCTAAAGGGCCTCTCGGTGACAACTACCTGTATTCGCACCTGCAATTGGACGCGCAGGCCAGCTTTCGGGTTCAGAAAAGCCTTACGCTGCTCGTGCAGGGTTTGAACCTGACCGATGAGGTTTTCGGATTTTACAACGGCAGTCCGTGGTATCTGACGCAACGCGAGTACTACCACCCAACTTATTCGTTCGGACTGCGCTGGGAACCGCGACGGGAGAATTAAGCGACTCGAACCCCAGCATTTGCACCATTCAGCCGTGCTTTTAAAGTTGCGGACTGTCTGCCCCGTAGCATCGCGCGTGGCCAGCGATTTGAATAACGAAGGAGCTGAAAAAAAAACAATGATGAATCGTCTCCGTCATGCATGCACTCAGCTAGCGGTTTTCATGATTCCCTTGGCGCTCGGATTTATGCTTGCGGCCCTCCCATCAGTTGCTGCTGACGAATTTGCCATTACCAGGAAGGTTCCGATTCCCGGTCAGGGTAGTTGGGATTACCTTAACGTCGACGAAGGCGCTCGGCGCTTATACGTCTCTCATGGAACCCAGGTGGAAGTCATCGACGTCGACACGCTCGATATTGTGGGCAATATTCCCAAAACCGAGGGCGTGCATGGCATCGCAATTGCGCCGGAACTCGGGCGCGGCTTCGTGAGCAATGGCCAGGCGTCAACGGTCACAATTTTTGATCTGAAAACACTGAAGAAGATCGCCGATGTGCCCGCTGGGAAAAAACCGGATGCCATCATCTATGATCCAGCTTCCTCGCGAGTGTTCGCCTTCAACGGGGGCAGCAATAGTGCAACTGCTATCGATGCGGCCACGGGAAAAGTCGCGGGAACGATCGAACTGGGCGGACGACCTGAATTCGCCGCCGCAGATGGAAACGGATATGTCTATGACAACCTTGAAGACGAAAGCACGGTGTTAAAGATCAATTCCCGCACGCTCAAAATCGAACACCGCTGGCCGACCGCGCCCTGCTCTTCGCCCAGCAGCATGGCGATCGACCGGGCCAATCACCGCTTGTTCCTCGGTTGCCGCAGCAGAGTAATGGCGGTAATAAATGCCGACACAGGAAAGGTGATTACCACCTTGCCGATCGGCGATCACGTGGATGCAACTGCCTACGATGCGCAGACCAAGCTCATCTTCAACTCCAACGGCGAAGGAACAATCACGGTGATTCGCCAGGAAGGCCCGGACAAATACTCGATCCTGC
Organism: Candidatus Sulfotelmatobacter sp.; assembly: GCA_030040725.1. GTDB lineage: Bacteria > Acidobacteriota > Terriglobia > Terriglobales > Acidobacteriaceae > Sulfotelmatobacter. The sequence continues at coordinate 5,629 of JASHTD010000160.1, forward strand.
AGACGGTGAAGACGGTGCCGAAAGCAAAAACCATGGCACTCGACCCAAAGACTCACCACTTGTTCCTGTCGACGGCCGAGTCTGGCCAATTCGAGGTTCTGGTCGTCGGCAGGTAGCAAGCCCGGCACGTACCGCACCACAGGACTAGATCGAAGTTGCAGGACTTAATTGCAGTTGATCATGTTCTGCGTCACGCCCTGCAAGCTGATTACGGAGTTGCCAACCAGCGGCAGGCTCCACAGCTTGCTGTGATGTTTACGCAGAAGGTAGGCAGCCGCGAGCGATCCGGCGCTTTTCACCGTAGCTACAGCGTAGGTCCGGCCAACCGTCGGATGTACCCCATAAAGATAGGCGGACTCGACTTCCATGTTGCAGACGCCGGTCCGATGGGCCAGCCAGTTTTCGCGGGCAAATAAGGTCGTATAGGAATCGGAGAACGTGCTGCCGGTAGAAATCAGAGCCAGGCCGATGAACTTCTTATCGAAGATGCGGGTCTCAACCGGGCGAGGGGTCGTTAACGAGGTTGCCGTGTTGACTGGAGTAACCGGCTCCATCGTCGAACTTGACGGTTCGACGGCGCGCGGCGCGTTGGGCAGTTCCTTAGCGAAGGAAAGCTGGACAATTGCAAGAATAGCGAATAGCAACCAGGCGAATGATTTCATTGCGCGTTCCTCTTTTGATTTTCCAAATGAAGGACGCGAGGAACCAATTGAGCTTTCTGGACCAGCACGCCGGCTTTGGGGTGGACTTCATGGTTTGAGATTACGGGGTCACCCGTCCGCCAACAACTGCAACAACGTGCCAGCAAAGTCGAAGCTAGTAATGCTACGTAACCACCATCTTCGTGCTATATCGATTGGTCGGGACCTACCACCAGGTTAGGTAGTGAGGTCGATTGGGGATGCCTTCACCATGACGGAGGTCGCCATGCGACTGATGACAATGCATGATACCGTCGATCAACTCTCGGATAGGACCTGGGCCTAAAAGCGTCCAGCGATAGCGCGTCATAGCCGGTAAAAGATCGTTGATCGCCGCGGCGGACTGTGTGCAATGCTCGCGTGTCGACGTGTATTTCTTGGCGTTAATACAAAAACTTCAGTGCCACCTGAATCACGCGCGGACTCACGTCCTGCTGAATCTGCCCAAAGTTCGGGGAGCCGATATCTGCGATGGGATGTTTTCGCCTTTTCGGCCGAGTGCTCACATGCATGGCGCTGCCGGCTTTCGTGCCCGAAATCGGAAAGCCTGTGAGTTCTTCTCGATCTCCGGCACTTCGAAACCTGCATTCTGCAGGCGCTCGCCGAAAGTCCCGGGATCGACCGGAACCAAAGTGTCTCCGATGTGGATGATCTTCATAAAGAAGCTTTGAAGGCTGTCGCTGCCCACAAAGAACCCTCCCGGCTTCAGAACGCGACAAACCTCCCGCAGGACCTTGTCCTGAAGCTCAGACGAAGGAACGTGATGCAGCATGGTGAACGAAACCGCCGCTGAAAACTCCGAATTTCCAAACGGCATTTCGGTCGCATCACCCTCAACCACCCGCACATTCCCCCCGCTGAGGCGTGAAGTGAGTGCGCCCGCAAGCTTGGGATCAAGCTCCAGAGCGGTGAGTTGCTTCACCGATGCCCGCAGCAAATCGGTGGTCAGACCCGGTCCAGGACCGAGTTCCAGAACATTCGATCCAAGATCAGTGTCGCCAAGTACCCACGGCACTCTTTGCTGAATCGTGGTTCGCCAGTGATTCGAGCGGCACAGCCAATGATGTATGCGATTCATATCCTCACAAACAGTTTAACTTGCCGCGAGACTGGCGAACGTTGCGTCGGGGGGGACACTACGACTGAGAGGCACGCATGCGAACCGGAGGATCTTTGTCAAACGCGCGCGCGCTCACCAGCGCGGCTGCCTTTGCATGTTCTTTCTTGACAGAGGACCTACATGGATCTCGGGCACAAGAACTACCACTACCGTGCAGCTGTTTGTCTTTCTCGCGCGCGCATGGATTCGCTGATGGAAACTGGCTGTCGCAGTTTTCTCAGCTCGACTGCTTTGTCAGCAATGTGCTCGGCACTGACTTCGAATTCTTTGATCAGTTCCCAGGGAGCGCCAGACTCACCGAAGCGATCGTGCACGCCAATGGAACCGGTAATCACGGGTACACCGTAAAGCTCCCGCGAAGCCGTAATAATTCCGCTTATCCGCCAGGCCAGCGCACCTGTTTGGTGCTCTTCCGCGGTGATAATCATGCCGGTTTCTTTTGCGGCGCGGATTACGGCGTTTTGATCAATCGGTTTCAGGGTATGCATATTGATGACGCGGGTTTCCCAACCGAACTCTTGTTGAAGGATGTAGGCGGCACGCATCGCTTCCGGAACCATCGGGCCACAAGCGATGATGGTCAGGTCCTCCGACTCATTTTCGTAGGCGGAGGCAAGATAGGTTTCGAATGCATCTACAAATTTCTCGGCGGTGTGACGAAGTCGGATCACGTTCGCAGTTCCGAAGACAAATGGAGTTTCCTGCTTGCTGACAATCGGAGTTGCTTCCCGCGCGAAACGGATGTATTTCGGTCCGAAGTGGCGCAGCAGCAGGTAGCTCGTGGCTTTTTTGGTTTCAACTGCATCGCACGGAACCACCACTGACATATTCGGAAGACCGCACATAGCGAATAAATCTTCGAGCGCCTGATGGGTTGCTCCGTCGGGGCCGACCGAAACGCCTCCATGGGCGCCGGCGATGAGCACGTTGAAGTTGCCATAGCACACCGACGTTCTGATCTGATCAAGATTCCTGGCGGCGGCGAATGTCGCGTAGGTACCCAGAACCGGCAGCTTGCCTTCTTTGGCGAATCCTGCCGCGGCCGCGGTGGCGGATTGCTCGGCGATTCCCATGCTGATCCAGCGCTTCTTGCGTTCAGGCTTGCCGGCATAAAAATCGCTCAGGGTGATGGAGCTCGAAATATCGAGGCCGAGGCAGACCACACGTTCATCGTCTCCATGCTGCGCCAGCGCCTGGCCGAAACCCTTCCGGGTCGGCTCCATTTGAACATCCATCACGATCTGGCTGTTCCACCAGTAATCGTGGCCAAAATGCGGCAGTCTTTGGTCGAGTGCGTGCGTGGCCTGACGTTGGTACTCTTCTGCCCGCTCGAGCAAGCTTGCGTAAGGAATCTTTTCGAGGAGCCCAAGTTCGCGCAACCCCTTGATCATCTCTTCATGGTTGGGAGCTTTGCCATGCCAGCCAGCAATATTCTCCATGAAGCTGACACCTTTTCCTTTGACCGTCGTTGCCAGCACCACAAGCGGTTTACCTCTGCCGGCATTGCTGGTGGTGAGAGCGTTTACGACCTGATCCATGTCGTGCCCGTCGATTCGTACCGTGTCCCAGCCGAAGCTCTTGTATTTTTCCTCGAGTGGATCAACGTTCATCACTTCTGCCACTCGACCATCGATCTGCAGGCCGTTGCAATCGACGATGCCGACTAAGTTATCCAGCTTATAGTGCGCGGCTTCCATGGCCGCTTCCCAGATCTGGCCTTCCTGCTGTTCGCCGTCGCCCATGATGCAGAAGGTGCGATGGTGCCGGCCGTCCATCTTTCCGGCAATCGCTATGCCTACGGCGATACTCAGGCCTTGGCCGAGCGAGCCGCTCGATACTTCGACGCCTGGCATCTTAAGCCAGTGAGGATGCCCTTGAAACGGCGAACCCAGTTTTCGCAACAAAGCAACGTCTTCGATTTTGCAGAAGCCGGCGAAAGCCAGGCCAAGATAAAGACTTGGCGCTTTGTGGCCGGCCGACCAGATAATGCGGTCCCGGTGCGGCCAGTCCGGGTTCTCCGGGTCGTGATTCGCCACTTTCAGATAGAGAGCGGCAGTAATGTCCATGATTGAGAGTGTTCCACCGGCGTGACCCGAACCAGCCGCGCAAAGTGCCACCAGATCGTAGCCGCGCATAAGGTTGGCAGCTTCGGCTAATTCCTCAATCGAATAATCGCGGATGATCTTTCCAGTGACGGAATCGAGAAGCGCCATAAACTTCCTCCCTTAAATCGCTCACGCGATCGACCTGATGCAGCCTTCGGCTTTACTCCAGCACACGAATGTTCTTGCGGGCGCACATCTCCTTCAGGATTTTCGGCCATACGGTTACGCTGACTTCCCCAAGATGAGCTTTGCGAAGCAGGAGCATCAGCGTTCGCGACTGGCCGATTCCGCCGCCAATGGAAAGCGGAATCTCATTGGCAAGAATTGCCCGGTGGTACGGCAGCGC
>JASHTD010000161.1 GCA_030040725.1 Candidatus Sulfotelmatobacter sp.
CGGTTGCCCCATTTCTCTCCGGGGCGGTGATCGTACTCTATGCGATTGCTGTTGGAGAGTCTCGCCTGATCTGGAAAACTCTGTGGCTGCCAGGAATCCTATTGTTTTGCGTCATCGCTTTGCCCTGGTATTTCGCAGTGCAGATGCGTAACCCCCAGTTCTTTCGGGAGTTCTTCCTCGAGCAAAACCTCGGCCGCTTTTCGCAGAATATTTATCATCACGTGCAACCGTTTTGGTATTACCTTCCGGTCACGCTGTTGGCACTGGTTCCGTGGACGGTTTATGTGATCGCCGCCTTGGTTCATCCTGTTCGGGTTTGGTCCGGGCGGAAATTGGCCCTTAAAGAGGAAGAGAGTGGATCGGGGAAACTCGCTCAGTTTGCCTGCTGCTGGCTGATCGTGCCCGTATTATTTTTTTCCATGTCCCAATCGAAGCTGCCGGGCTACATCCTTCCTGCGATTCCCGCAGGAGGATTGCTTCTGGCGATTTATCTTCTGGAGCTCCTAGAAGGGGATGAATTTAGGACAGCCCCAAAAGTTCTGCTCGTGCTGCACGCCATCATCGCGTCGGCTCCTATCGTTCCGGCCTTGCTCATCGCCTACCTCGTCACACAGCATGGCTTACCCAGAGGTCAACCGCTTTTTGTGGCGCTTGCGATTGCGGTTGTTCTTTGTGCCGGGATTGCCCTGACTCTTGCCCGCAGCAATGGCTTCCGCATGCTGCGGTTTGTGACTCTGATTCCCGTCGTACTGGCTGTCGGTGCGGTCATTCAGCTGGGCTCGAATTCCATTGATCAAACCTTGTCGGCACGGCCCGTGGCGCGCGAAATCGCCAGCATGGAAACGCGTCCGTTGGTGCTCGCTGTCTATCATGTGCCCCGCGAGATGGAATATGGCCTCACGTTTTATCGCAACCAGCTCACCTTCAATTACGATTGGGGCCGTGTTCCCACTGAAGAGCATTTGCTGGTTGCCCCTGAGGGTTCCCAGCTGGAAATCGCCAAACTGGTGCCGGGACGCCGCGTTTCGTATCTGGGAGAATATCTGCCGCAGCACGTAGACTATTTCTGGGTATCCGCGGCCACAAGTTCAGGGCATTAGATCGTTGTTGTCGCGCGGTGTTCCGGTGTTTGCCTCGCGCGCACAAAACGCACTAAACTCGATGATCTGCCAATGCAAATCCGGCGGAAATTGTCGTTCGGATTTGCAGGAGCCCCGTGGAGATTCTCGACCTCAGGCATTTTTCTTCCGCAGACTTGCGTCCCCTGCTCGACGACGAGACCCGAGCCTGGGCGAGCCTGCTTTCGTGGGACTACAACGGATCGGCGGAGATGATTCTCCGCTACGTTGACGCGAAGATTCTTCCCGGCTATGCCGCCATCGAGCGCGGACGCATTTTCGGCTACAGCTTCTTTGTGTACGAAGGCAGCAAAGGCGTCGTTGGAGATCTTTTCGTCGCCAACGGTGGCCGGCTCGCCAATCCGCGCGAGGTCGAAATCAGGCTGCTGACCCATGTGATTGAGACCTTGCAGCAGTCGCCCGGCATTCATCGGGTGGAAGCTCAACTGCTTGCGCACGAAACAGGCAGTGTCGCCCGTCCGTTTCTCGATCAGGGATTTCAGCGCCATGCCCGGCTTTTTATGGTTTTGCCACTGATTAACTCTGTCGCGCAATCTCCGACAAAACACCCGGAGATCGAAATCCGCCGCTGGACGGAAGCCGATTATCAGCCCGCGGCTGCCGTAATTACTGCCGCCTATCGCGGCCACGTCGATGCTCAGATCAACGATCAATACCATACACTCGCCGGATCGCTGCGCTTTCTGAACAACATCGTTCGCTTTCCCGGCTGCGGATTGTTTGACATTGAATCTTCATTTGCGGCCGTTGATCGCAAGGCAAAGAATCTGATCGGGCTCATTCTCTGCTCGCGCGTCCGCGGTGACGTGGGGCATGTTACGCAGGTCTGCGTGCTGCCGGAATATCGCTCGCGGGGACTCGGCGAATCGTTGCTCGCTGCGACCTCAGCCAATCTTCGCAAGCGTGGTTTTACGATGATGTCGCTGACCGTGACAGAAGCGAACGCGGGAGCAGTCGCGCTTTACCGGCGATTGAATTTCGAGTCGAAGAGGGTGTTTGATGCATTCGTGTGGCAGGGATAGCTATGAAGCCGACAGTTAAGAGCTATCGTCGTACCAGCCACATCGCCCAGCCCGCGATCAGTACTCCGCCAAGAAACATCACGAAACAATACACTCCGTAGCGGATCATCTCGCGTGTAGTCTCGCGATGGGTGATGCCGAACACGATCGAGGCAAACAGGGCAAACACCAGAGCGGCGCTGAAATGTGTGAGTTGAACCGTCATTGCTTTTTCCCGATGGCGATGTGATACGCGTCCGCCACCGCGATGAAGTTGAGCAAACCGGCAACAATCATGAACTTGGTTCCGTAGTCGGCGGTCGCCAAGGCAATTGCGCCCAGTCCCCAGTTCAACGAGAGCGAGACGATATAAAATCCGCCCGCACCCAGATCGCCAATGAATCCCAGAATGTCGAGAATGTCGCCGCCGTTCGCTTTGTAGATATGGCCTTGCATCATCAGGCCGAGAACAAACAGAGTTCCAATCGATATCAGCAGCAGCACACCGCGAATCCAGCGCTTCTGAATCATGTGGCCCGCGCCAGGAATGAACCAGCCGACAGCAGGCGCGATCACGGAGATTGTTGCGGCACTCTGCGGCGTCGCCGTTTTGCTTTTGGGTGGGGTGGAATTCGTCATCAGATGGTTACAATCTCTCGTTGGATGTTGCCGGTAACCTCCGCCGATTTGGCGCGCACCAGCACGTTGACTTCGCTGCGCACGCCAAACTCGGGCAGATAAATGCCGGGTTCGATCGAGAAGCAGGAGTTGGGAAGAATCTGGCGCTCGTCGTGGATCTCCAGATCGTCCATGTTCGCGCCGTTGGAATGAACCTCGGTGCCAATCGAATGTCCGGTGCGGTGAATGAAATATTCGCCGAAGCCATTTTGCTTGATGTGATTGCGGGTGGCGCGGTCGACCTCCCATCCGGCAATGCGGCGTCCGGCACTGACCGCATCCAGTACGGTCTTTACACCAGCGTCCCGCGCATCGCGCACAACTTCAAATACCTGGTGCATGCGCCCGGTCGCCGCTTTGCCGACAAAGCCAACCCATGTGATGTCGTAATAAACCGCGCCGGGCGTATTTTTCTTAGCCCACACATCGAGCAAGACCAGATCGCCCGACCGGATGGGTACCGGACGATCGGCGCGCGGCTCGTAGTGCGGATTGCCTGCGTTGGCGTTGACCGCGACGATGGGCGGATCGTCAGTCAGAAGATTCTCGCGGCGGAATGCCTCCATGAACCACTGCTGGATTTCATGCTCT
>JASHTD010000314.1 GCA_030040725.1 Candidatus Sulfotelmatobacter sp.
CCACCATCGTGCAAATGGTGCGCGACCCGGGAGTTGGGCCGGTGATTCGCGCGATCATGGAAGAAGTGGAAGCCGTGGCGCACAAGTTAGGGATGGAGTTGCCGATTACCATCGACCAGCGCATGGCGGGCGCGGAAAAAGTTGGCGAGCACAAGACTTCTATGCTGCAGGATCTGGAAGCCGGGCGGCCTATGGAACTCGAGGCCCTGGTGGGAGCAGTCGTGGAAGTGGGCGAACGCGTCGGCCTGCCGATGACCGTGAGCAAAACAATTTATAACTGCGTGAAGCTACTGGCCGAGGCGCAGAGCGGGCAGAACTCGTTTCCCGCTGCGACCGTCGCATCCGCGACCCGGAATTGAGGGTGGCCTGATCTCTTGTCTATTAGCTCGGTAAGTATTTCTTCATTTTGACGGTTCCGATATTGCGCTTTCCGGCTGTTTTTCTGCACGTGCCCGATATTGTAGTTGCCTAATTCTCTTCACCCACTACCTCCGGTAGTAATCGTTCCTTGAAGCTTGACCTGGGGGGTATACTTCGTAGACCAGTGCGGTCCACTCATCGAACCATTAGGAGAGGGAGTTGGCAACTCGCAGTCACGCGGACTTCGGGGTCATCCGCAGAAATAAAGTTTATGAAGAAGTGGCGCGGCAAATCGAGCGCGTCATTCTGAAGAAACTCAGACCCGGAGACAAACTTCCCGCCGAACGCGAACTTGCGGAAATGCTAAAAGTGAGCCGCGGCTCCATCCGCGACGCAATTCGCAGCCTGGAACTGTTCGGGCTGGTAGAACCGCGCCAGGGCACGGGAACCATTGTCCGCGACGTGCACGGCGACGCTGCGGCGAACCCGTTTACCAGCGCACTCAAGCGAAGAAAGGAAGCGGTCAGTGAGCTTCTCGATTTTCGCAAAATGCTGGAACCGCCGCTGGCATCGCGCGCGGCCACGCATGCTACGGCGGAGGAAATTACCGAACTGGAAGCGATTTTAGAGCGGCAGGAAGAAAAACAGAGGCAGGGAGAGCCCGCGGTCAATGAAGACGCCGAGTTCCACTACAACGTGGCCTTGGCTTCGGGGAACACTGTGGTTTTGAAGGTAATCGATATCCTGATGGACCTATTGCGCGAGACGCGGACAAAATCGCTGCAGGTCGATGGACGGTCGCAGAAGTCATTCGAGGGCCATCGCCGCATCCTGGCCGCTATCCAGCGTCACGATTCGGAAGCGGCGAAAGCCGCGATGCTGCGACATATCGAGGATGTAGAAGAAATCGTGCTGGAAAACTTCTGAAAGTCTCTCTCGACTCAGAATCTGTCTGAGAATCATCTAGCCCGGCAAAGGTTTGCCGCGGGTTTCTGCGCCGAACGGAATCAGCAGAAGGCCGATCGCGAACGCAATCGCGGTCAGCGCGACAGGTTTTCCTATCGACCCGTAGTTACGCACGGCACTACCTACAAGAAAAGTGATTCCCGCGCCGCCGAACCGCGCAAAAGAAGTGGAAAAAGCAAATGCGCTGGCGCGGCACTCGGTGGGATACTGCTCGGGAAGCCACAGCGTGTAAACCGCAAAATTCGCGCCACCCAGCCCCAGGAAAAACAGACAGACGAAAAACCATGGCAGCGCGCTCGGGCCTAGATAGAACACTTCGCCGAAAGTCAGCGCGATGAAGATGGCCATCAGGGCAAAAAACACTGCTTGAGCGCCGCGGCGCCCGAGTCGGTCCGCCAGCCACGGCATTACCAGACAGCCGAGAATGGTGGCGAACGAAACCAGCATGACGCCCCACGACGCCAGTTGCGCGGCCGCCGGGCCGGCGCGGCCTCCGGCTTCCGCGAGCAAAGTAATGGCGGTTGGGACATAGACCGTTCCCGCCCAGAGGCCGCAGATCGAGGCCAGCATGAAAATGGAATTCAGAATGGTTCGCGTGCGCCACTGCGCGGAAAATAAAACCGCGAATGGCTTCCAAACAGCCCACGAACGGATTACGTTTTCTTTCTTTTTCCAGGCGACGGGTTCGGAAACTCCGTAACGGATCCAGGCGAGGAAGAGCGCGGGCACGCCTCCGACAATGAACATGGCCCGCCAACCATAATGACTGCCGATTCCATAATTCGCCAACGCCGCAAGAAAAATGCCAACGTAGTAGCCGGTGTGCATCAACCCGGCGCCCATGGTGCGGCGATGCTCAGGCCATTCTTCGGCGACAAAAGTTCCTCCCATGGCCCACTCGCCGCCGATGCCGATGCCCGCCAGCAGGCGCAAAATCGCCAACTGCCACACGCCGGTCACGAACGCGCTGAGAAATGTGAACACCGAGTACCAGACGATGGTCAGCATCAGCGTGCGGACGCGACCAAATTTATCGCCGATCGGTCCCCAGAGAAATGCCAGCCCCCAGCCGATCAGAAATAAGGCGAACAGCAGGCCCCCGTAGTGGCCGATATTGGCTTTGGTCGCGGGAATGCCGGAGCGCGGAAGCAGTTCGCGCAAGGAAGGCACAAGAACCAGCGCGTAGACGAAGGAGTCCATGCCATCGAGCGTCCATCCACCCCATGAAGCCCAGAAGCCGCGAATCTGATTGCGAGTGAGCGAGGAGGAGACCGGCACGACTGGAACTGGGCCTTGAGCTGAGTCGCCAGCTTCGTTGGTCGCGGAGCGCGGCATGGTAGTGGGGAACTATATCAAAAAGGCGCAGAGCGAGGGGAAAGGTAGCGTCGGCCCGCGCTGAGACAACGTTGCACCGATTTTCGCCGCTATCGTCGTGACCGGCATCACCAGCGCCTGTTCCCAGACTCACTGACAGCAGTTACCTTCTGGCGTAAAAAGGCGGTAGCCTCCCGAACCAGCGCCGCTCCATTCGCATAAGAGCGGTGCCCGCCCGCCGAGACTGCACGAGCCGCCCGGTCATTGTGTGCAGCACCAATGAGAAAACCGCTCTCAATTCTGTCTTTGCAACCGACGGGAGTTTCCGGTTTTTCAAACCGTGGGAGAAGTTTATGAAAATCCGCATTCATCGCTTTTGCGCCCTCACGCTGATTTCTGTGTGGGGGCTGGTCGCTTTCACAGCCGCCCAGCAGGATCTGCCAGGCCAACCCTTCGATCATTTGAGCCGCTCGTCCCAACTGCGACCGAAGACAGAAAAAACTCGCAAGGCGAACGCCGCGAACAAGCCCGCCCACTATACCTACGAAGTGCTTTACAACTTCTGCTCGGAAGCGAATTGCGCAGACGGGGAACAGGTCAGTAGTGATCTGATCCGGGACGAAGAAGACAACCTGTACGGAGTCACATGGGAGGGGAACGCTAATCCGCTGTTGCCCGGCGGCACGGTGTTCGAACTTGACACCGCGGGCAACTACACTGTGCTCCACAGCTTCTGTCAATCCAACTGTACAGACGGGATCGGGCCAAACAGTCTGGTCATGGACTCTGCAGGGAACATCTATGGCACCGCCGTCTCCGGGGGCGCGCCCAGTGGGTCCGGGGGCGTTGTGTTCGAACTCACACCTCCGGCACAACCGGGGGGCGCATGGACGGAAACGGTGCTGTACAGCTTCTGCTTACAGCCGAACTGTACGGACGGGGCAGGGCCGAACGGTCTGGTCATCGACTCCGCGGGCAACATATATGGCACGACGCAGTCCGGCGGTAATTCCGGCCTTGTCCCGGATGTCAGCTATGGAACAGTATTCGAGCTTTCTCCTCCCAGCCAACCGGAGGGCGCATGGACTGAGACGGTGCTTCACCGTTTCTGCTCGGCTTCGCTCCCATGTGACGATGGGGCGACTCCCAACGGCGGTCTGATGCAGGACGCTGCGGGGAACCTGTACGGGACCACCATGTACGGGCCGGTTTTGAATACGAATCCGCTTATTCCATATTCGGCGACTCCAGGTACCGTATTTCGCCTCGCGCGCCCGGCAGAGCCGGGAGACTCCTGGACTGAGACTGTGCTTTACGATTTCTGCTCCGCTGTAAATTGCACAGATGGGCAGAACCCGAACGCTGGCGTGATCATGGACAGCGCGGGCAACCTCTACGGCACTTCTCTCTGGAATGTGTTCGAACTCACGCCGCCAGCGCAATCGGGCGGTGTGTGGACTGAGAACGTGCTTCAGAACTTTTTCTGCTCTCCAAACTGCCCAGACGGGCAGGCCCCGAACGGCGGAGTGATCATCGATACCGCGGGCAACCTGTACGGCGTCACTTCGGGCGGCGGCAGTGCAGGCGGTGGAACAGTGTTCGAGCTCACATCGCCGCCGCAACCGGGCGGCACGTGGTCGGAAACGTTGCTTTACAACTTCTGCTCTCTTGCGAACTGCGCAGATGGGGCAAGTCCCCACGCTGGCCTGTTGCGCGACCCCGCCGGAAATCTGTATGGCGGCACATGGTCCGGAGGCTCTCACGGTGGCGGCACAGTGTTCACGCTTGCTGTACCCAGTTTTACCATGGCAGCCACTTCCGTATCGCTCAATCCCGGTGCGACCACCGGCAATACTTCGACCATTACTCTGAACCCGCATGGGAGCTTCACCGGCAGCGTGAAGCTGACGGCTGCGATTACATCGAAACCCGCCAACGCTCAGGAGCTACCCACATTGAGTTTCGCCAGCAACCCAGTGAGCATCACCGGTGCCTCTGCGGTAAAGGTCAGTCTGACTATCACCACCACAGCTCCGACGAGCGCCGCGCTCGAGCATTCCGCGCGACCGGGCATTCGCTGGTACGCCGGCGGCATGACCTTGGCTTTCGGCTTGATGTTCGGAATCGGAATTTGCTTCCCGACGCGTGGCCGCATTCGGCGGAAGAGGCTTGGCTCGCTTTTATTTCTGGTGATGCTTGGTTTGGGACTGCTCTCGTGCGGCGGAGGTACTGGGAGCGGCAACTCAGGCAACAGCAGTCCCGGCACCACGCCGGGCGCCTACGTCGTGACTGTGACAGGCACTTCAGGCAGCATCACCGCAACGGGCATCGTCACTCTTACCGTGGAATAGTCTGTACGTGAAGGGCGGTTGGCCGCGAAGAGGGGAGTAGATCCCACCTCTGCCTCTATTTTTTCGCTGCTTGCAGGCGATCTTCCAGAGCTCTCAGCTCGTCGTTTAATCCCTCGGGTAGATGTTTGCCAAACTTGGCGAAGTGTTCGCGGATGCGGGGGACTTCCTGCAGCCATCCGTCGATATCGACTCCCAGGAGTTCGTCGACGTGAGCGCCCTTAATGTCGAGTCCCTTCGTGTCGAGATCGGCAACTTCCGGAATGCGGCCAATGGGAGTTTCTTTGGCGTGCACTTTGCCGTCGCAGCGCTCGAAGATCCAGCGCAGGACGCGGCTGTTTTCGCCGAAGCCCGGCCACAGGAATTTGCCATTCTGATCCTGACGGAACCAGTTGACGTAGAAAATCTGCGGCAGCTTCGCTCCCGCGTGCTTGCCAATTTTGAGCCAGTGAGCAAAGTAGTCGCCCATGTGGTAGCCACAAAACGCGAGCATCGCCATCGGGTCGCGGCGGAGCTGGCCGACTTTTCCCGTGATTGCGGCGGTGGTTTCGCTGCTCTGTGTTGCTCCCAGGAAAGTTCCATGCTGCCAGTTGAATGCTTCCATGACGAGCGGAACGATCCCCGCGCGGCGACCACCAAATAGAATCGCATCAATCGGCACGCCTTTGGGATCTTCCCACTCCGGAGCGATCGAAGGACACTGCGAGGCGGCCACGGTAAAGCGGGCATTGGGGTGAGCTGCCTTCCGTCCGATATTGGGAGTCCAGGTGCGCCGTAGCCAATCGACCACCTTCGCCGGCGGTTCCTCCGTCATTCCCTCCCACCACACGTCTCCGTCCCAGGTCATGGCACAGTTGGTAAAGACGGAATTCTTGGTGACACTCAACATGGCGTTGGCGTTGGACTTCATATTGGTGCCGGGAGCTACGCCGAAAAATCCGGCTTCGGGATTGATGGCGTAGAGGCGGCTATCAGCGCCGAATTTCATCCAGGCAATGTCATCGCCGATGGTTTCGATTTTCCAGCCAGGGATGGTCGGAATCATCATCGACAAGTTCGTCTTGCCGCAGGCCGAAGGAAATGCCCCGGTCATGTATTTCACCTGGCCGGAAGGGCTGATCATCTTCAGGATAAGCATGTGCTCAGCCATCCAGCCCTGATCGCGGGCCTGCACCGAAGCGATGCGCAGAGCGTGGCACTTTTTCGCCAGCAATGCGTTTCCTCCGTAACCGGAGCCGAACGACCAGATCTCGCGCGTATCCGGAAAATGGCAGATGTATTTATTCTCGGCGTTGCAACTCCAGGTGCGGTTGGGCTGG
>JASHTD010000162.1 GCA_030040725.1 Candidatus Sulfotelmatobacter sp.
TGAAGAAATAGCCAAACCGTGTAGTGGAAACAATCTGCGGAGTCAGCGTGATGTCAGCGCCGACATTATAGGTTGAGCCCGGAGCCGAGAATCCCAGACCATTTGAATACTGCGTCAATGGACTATTGATGAAGGTGTTCAGTTCGCCATTGACGGAATCGGGGCCCGGGAGGCTGGCGCCCGATTCGCGCGCGTACTGGTAAAGCCAGGATCCGAAAAGACGAACCTTCTGCGTCAAAGCGAAGTCGAGCCGGGCTGTGCCGAAATACGTCTGGTTGCTCTGGTTGAAAAGTTGATTCCCAAGAGCCGCGTTCGCGCAGGCGATCGTCGCGCATTGCGGAGGATTAAAATTCACCGTTCTGGCGAGCGAATTGTCCTGCGGAGCAAAGCCTGCGAAGAACCACAAACGATCCTTCACGATTGGGCCGCCAATGGTAAAGCCGGGCTGTACGATCCGGAAGTTATCCCTCTTCGGGACATAAATCTGCGAATCAGCGTCGAGAGGAGGTGTAGTCGTTGGAACCGGATCGTACCTCAAAAGCTGGTTATTAAACACGGCTGAACCATCCATGCCGTTAGACTCATAACTGCCGAAGATCGAACCATGGTAGGCGTTGGCGCCCTTCTTCATGATGACGTTGACGACGCCGCCAAGAGCTCCACCATGTTCAGCCTGGACAGCCGAAGTCTCGACCGCAACTTCCTGAATGAACTGAAAAGGAACATTGGCCTGGGATGCGCCGCCCGAAATGTTCTCTGTATCCTGGCCTTCCACAAGGTAGGTGGTTTCGGAGTCAGCCGCGCCGCCAATGGAGAACCCGACCGATTGCCCGTTGCCGGAGCTGCCCGGCAATCCACCGCCTGAGTTACCCATACCGCCCGTCGACATCGCGGCCATGCCAGCCCCGCCGCCGGCGAGAGGCTCGTCACGAGCCATCGGGGCATATTGAATTACCGACTGGAAGCTATAGCCGTGAGGAACATCCGTCAGTGCCTGACTGGTGAGGTTGGTCTGGCTCGTGTTCGTCGTGACATCGACGATTGGCGCCGCACCGGTAACCTCGACCACCTGACTGGCCGCCCCGACCGCGAGCGTTAGGTCCAGGGTCGGAAGGTGTCCAACTTCGATGCCGATCCCTTCGCGCTTCAACTCCGAGAAGCCTTGGGCGTGCACGGTCACCGTATAGGTGCCGGGCGGCAAGTTGGCGAAGTGGTAATAGCCACTCGCATCGGTTTGCAGGGTCTTTTCGCCGACCAGCGCTGTGCCGGTCAACACGACGTTCGCCTTCGATACCACGGCGCCGCTGGCGTCTTTAATCGTTCCTTGCAGTCCGCCAGTGGTTTCCTGAGCGAAAGCATTGCCGACAAAGAGCAATGTCGCAATAAGACTTACCGCGAGCATCCAAAATCTCGACACACGAGTCATAGTAGCCTTCCTCAAATGAATGACTTTTTTCGTTCTGAAAGTTGTTTTGTACTGCACCGAGGGTCTGGGATAGGAACCTGGGACCCATCCTCGATCTTTGGCTTGACCAAAGACACGAGACGAACAGTAGAACAACAAGCACGAGCAAATCACGGTCCAAAACAGACGGCCAAACATCCTTTTGTTTTCAATTGATTGTGAGAAGTTGCGAGGCTTAATCTCTTAAATTGGAAGATTGCGCGGGTTTTTATATGGTTTTCCGTATGAATCTCCCCGCTTCTCTGATGCTTTCCTGATTTCGGGGCCGGGGTGGCGCAAAGAAAAGCAAAGGAGCGCCTCGCTGGAGGCGCTCCTTTTGTGCTAACTCCTTATAACTAGCTTTGCGGTGCCTTAGTAGGTGACCTTCAAACCAAAGAAGATGCAGCGAACTCCGGCCGGGCATGCCGACGAACCGCTCGACACCACGCGGGGATCCCCAAAGGTCGTGAAAGCGCCGGGAGTGCCTGCATCTTCGACAAAGGGGCTAATTCCGGGAATTGTGTTCCCGTAATTTGGATGGTTGAAGGCATTCAGCATGGTCATGTGCCATTGCAAGTTTGCCCGCTCCCAGAATTTGAAATTCTTGATGAGCGTGAAATTGCCTATATCAGTGTGGTAGTCGCGCAGAATGTTGCGTCCGGCGTCGCCGAACGGAGTGCCGTAGATCTTGTCGGCTTCGGCGCCGTTAGCGATCAAGCGGACCTGATTCGTCGTGACCGTTGTAGCGGGAGCGGTTCCACCAACAGCCACCGCGGCATTCATTGCGTTCAGACTGAGCAACGTGCCCGGCGCAGCGCCGCAAACTGCCGCGGAATTCCAACCCGTACCCGCCGCTCCACCCGCGGAGCAAGCGTCTTTTGCGTAGATTCCAACTTGCGTCACGGGAGCAGACGAGCTACCCAGGAATGGACGCGACGTTTCCAGCGTCCCGATCTCAGCCAGATCAAAACTCACATCGTTGGCCACACCACCGGAAAGTGTATTGATGAATTCCTGCGACGGAGTGTAGGGTTGGCCCGACTGCAGAATGTAGGTTCCAGAAACCGCCCAGCCTCCAACAATATGACCAAGCACTCCGCGTTGCGAGCGCATGACCGGGATCTCTTCCACCATTGACATCGTCCAGGTATTCGGATAATCGAGCCCCGAAATTCCGTACTCTTGCGAGCTGTAGTTCAACGGGTTTTGAGAATAGGCGATGGAGTTTGCCGCGCCGAATGTGCTGAAAATCTCGCTCACATTATCCAGAGTTTTGCTCCAGGTATAGTTGGTCCGCAGCGTCAACTGGTGGAACAGATTGGTAGCGCGGAATTCTGTTTGAAGCCCGTTGTAATTTGAGTAGCCGGTGTTGGCTGTCTCATCGGTGACGCCTCCGTCGCAGCTCACGCGACCTGTGGCGTTTGGAATCGTGCTGGGCGTCGCGGCCGCCGAACATGGCTTGTCCGAAGCTGGCACAAGATTCGGATACGACGCAGCCAGGCCACCAATAAATGGATTCACGTTAATGGACTGAAACTCGTTCCGTCCGCGGTTGCCCACGTAGCGAGCTTCGACCACCGCATTCTTTACGATCTCCCGCTGAATCCCAAACGACCACTCGTCGTAATCATCGGGGCGGAAAGCGCTCGGGGTCACGGTTCGATTAAAGTTACGCGGGTCGAATACGCCGGTCGTCAGGCTGCTTGCATACTCGGATCGAATCGCCGGGCCAAACGGCGAAGCAGGAAGGCCGGCCGACGGGGAGGTTAGCGTTTGCGCCAAAACGACCGGCGCCGAAATCGCATTTAACAGGAAGGTATTGTAGTAAGCGGGGTCGTAGGTGCGCCGGTAACCGCCGCGCACCACGGTCTTGCCGCTGCCTCCGAAATCCGGTGACCAGGCAAATCCCGCGCTCGGTCCGAACAGGGTGTAAACCGAATTGACCGAAGGGCTGGTCGTCGCTGTGGTTGGCAGGCTCGGTAGCCAGAAAGGATCAGATCCGGTCTGTTGTTTTACGGTTTCCTGATGGAAGATGTTCGCCGGTTGCCCGAGGTAGGACCACGTCAGACCAAGATTCAAGGTGAGGTTACTCTTCACCTTCCAGTCGTCTCCCACGTAGAAGAACGTATCCCATTCACGGAAACCAAACTCCGGATCGCCCTGAGTGATGCTGACTGAAGTCGGAGTGTTCGCAGCGAAAGCGCCCCAATCGCTGAACGAATATGCCCCGTTGTAATTGGGCAAAAAGACGTTCGGAGAACGTTGATTCGTGATGTTGGCGCCCCACTTGAGCTGGTGACGTCCCAGGGTATATTCGAAATTATCCTGAAGCTGGTACGAATTAATAATTCGGCCTTGCGGCATGTTTGTTGGCGGACCAAAACCCAACAGTCCCGACTCGGTGAAACCAACATTGGTAAGCGCCGTGCCCAAGGCCTGCTGACCCGGAACTGTGCCGCCGCTATTGGTGCCGAATTCGACGTTCGAACGCTGATAGCCGACGCGCAGTTCGTTCAGCATCCGACTGTTGAATGTGTGCGTCCAGTCGATAAGGCCGGAATTGCTGATCGAAGGAACGTTGAACGGATACCCCGAGGCAATATCGGCGGTCGTTGTGAAATCGTTGAAGAAGACTTGCTTTTGGAATATGTAGCGGAAGCTGATCACATCGGCTGGTGTGAAATGAACATCAAGCTTCCCGATCCAATCGTAAGTGTGAAAACCATTGGGTAAGGTGCGCTGAATTCCGCCCAATTGATATCCGCAGGCGGCGGCTCCCGTGGCAGGGTCCGTCGTGTTGTTGACGGGTGCACCGTCGAAGTACCCCGTGGTGGGCGCACCCGAGATGGAAGGTGAACCATAGCCGACCGCGAAGGGACCATAGGAGTTCAGCGCGGCCACGCTCGTGCTTCCGGGAAAGCAGGTCGCTAACTGGCCAACTCCGGTTGGAGTGGGACTAAGCAATCCAGTCGAGAAGACCGCCTTGGACGAATCGATCTGATCGTCGAAACCTCCGAAGACGAAAACTTTATCTTTCAATAGCGGGCCGCCAATGGTGCCCCCGGTAAACTCCTGATTAAAGCGCGGTGCTTTGGTGAGGCCGAGGAATCCGGGCCCAACGCTCGGAGAATTTTTTTCGATATTGGTCAGACTGGTGAGAACGGAATTGGTTTCGTTCCCGAATATCGTTCCATGCCAGCGGTTGGTGCCGCTCTTGGTGACGATGTTGATCACTGAGCCCGAGTTACGGCCATATTCCGGACCGAAGTTGCTGGTCGTGGCCTGATACTCCGTGACGAAGTCAGGATCGCTCAGAAATATCGCCGGGCCCGCCACCGAATTGTCATTGTTATTTTGTCCATCGATCTGCTGGTCGTTGTTGCGTCCACGAATTCCGTCAACCGAAAAGCCCATGCCGTTGGTGTTGGCGAAGTTGTCGTCGCGGCTTGCGCCTACGCCGGGCAAGGTCAAGGCAATGAAATCCATGCCTTCGTTTTCGGCAGTTCCGGTGAAATTCTGGAACTCCGTCCCAGTGATGTCTTCACTGATCTGCGCCTGAGCGGATTCGATCAGCGGCGGGGCCGCCGTGACCTCGACCGCTTCGGTGGTCTCACCGACCTGCAGAATCAGCGTTCCCATGGTGGTTTCAATGTTGGCATTGACCGCAACGCCGTTCTCTTTCAGCTTCTTGAAACCGGACCTGCTGATATCGAGGTTATAGCGGCCGACCTGAAGCAGGGAGAACCGGAATGTGCCCATCTGGGAGGTCATCGAGTTTGCAACCGCTCCGGTATTCACATTCGTCAGCACGACAGTGGCGCCCGGCACGACTGCGCCGGAGGAATCCTGCACGGTTCCGCTGATGGACCCGGTAACTACCTGCGCGCTAGCGGGCGATGCCAGAAGCGCAAGAATCGCGACGGAAACGAAAAAGCCATAAGAAACCAAGCGTCCCACATCACGCCTATTCATTAATCGATGTTCAGTCGGCTGCATTGTGATTTTCCCCCAATTCTTTTCGCTCACATTTCGTCTCGACAACAAGGCCAACAACAAAACCAGGCACACAAGTACCCGCACAAACACGTTGTGTTGGAGCCTTGCATCTCTTGCATATCGAGAAAGCAAGTAGGGGGCCAGAGAGAATCAAATTGATTTCATCACCCGTTCAACAACTTATGCATTTGCGAAGTTCGAACGGCTACTCGAAGCAGAATTCAGCTATGCTTTTTGGAAACTCTTGCGAGAACAACAAAACTTCATGAGATAGTCTTGTTTTCGGAGAAGAACCGTTTTCGTGGGAATCAGCCAACGCGCATTCGCCTACGTGGACCGTAACCCGAGCGAATACGCGGGCGATCCACACTCCTGCTACAATCGCGTTTTCAGTGACTCCATCCGCTAAAATCGGGGATTCTCAAACGGTCGAAAAGGCATCTCGATTGCACCCTGCCAGCGTCCCGATGCTTGACTTGCGGCGGCAATACGATTCAATCGCGCCTAAGGTACTCGAGGCAGTGGGGCGAGTGTGCGCGTCGCAGCAGTACATTCTCGGGGCGGAAGTCGAGACGCTGGAGCGTGAGTTAGCGGCGTATTGCGGCGTTCACGATGCCGCGGGATGCGCCTCGGGCACCGACGCTCTATGGCTCGCCCTAGCGGCGATTGGCGTGCAGCCCGGCGATCAGGTTCTGACCACACCTTTCAGCTTCTTCGCTTCGGCTAGTGCTATCGCACGGGTTGACGCTCGCCCGGTATTTGCCGATATCGATCCGCGCACATTTAATCTCGATCCGGC
>JASHTD010000163.1 GCA_030040725.1 Candidatus Sulfotelmatobacter sp.
CCGTTCCGGCAAACAAATCCAGCCAGATGGTGTTCTGCAACGCTTCAGGATTCCCCGCCGTGAGCACGTTAAACAGCGTTTCCCGCAGCCGATCGGAGGTGGGACGAATGTGCGTGCCGCGCAGCGAACGCAGCGGCCGACCGCGATATTTGCCCGAGATCACGCGCATGGCCCTGAACCTCCGAGTCCCAGAATCATTCAATGCCTCCATGTAAAATAACAGGTGTAAGCCGAGCTTATGAGAAGCTGGTCCATACACGTCGGGCGCTTGTTCGGAGTCGAGGTCCGGGTGCATCTTACCTTTGTCATTTTGCCTTTATTTATTTTTTGGGCCGAATATACCGTTCACCCGGCGATGAACGGTTCAGGAGCGCTTGCGCTGGTTGGAATCGTCTTTGCGTGCGTGGCGGCTCATGAAATCGGCCACATTCTAGTTGCCCGCCGCGCAGGTCTGATTGCCAAAGCAGTTATCCTTCTGCCTTTGGGCGGCGTTACCGTCTTCGATGAGTCGCGCCAGGAAAACCCGCAGGAGCACAGCGCACAGGCATGGAAGCGCGAAGTTCGCATCGCCTTGATTGGCCCGGCGGTGAATCTGGCGTTCGCGGCGATTTCAGGAGCCATCATCTTCGCGCTGGCGCCCTCCGTAAATCTTTGGCAGTGGCCCTTCTTCGCATCGGCCAACCTGCCGCGCAGCCTGGTGTGGGCGAACATCTACCTCGCGGGCTTAAACCTGCTGCCCGCGTACCCGCTCGATGGCGGACGAATTCTGCGCGCCCATTTCGCCCGCACCATCGATTCTGCCGCAGCCACGCGACGCGCTGTTTCCATCAGCCATGCGATTGCCATGGTTCTGATGGTCGGCGGCTTGTTCAGCAACACCTGGCTTACGATGATTGGCTTGATTATTTTTGCCGGCGCACAACTCGAGGAGCGAGCCGTTGTTTTTCAATCCGTGCTCGACAATGTGCGCCTGGAAGAAGTCATGCTCACCGACTTCGCCACGCTTTCCCCCGCTGACACGTTGGTCGATGCGCTCGACAAGGCAGTTCATTCTTTGCAGGACGATTTCCCTGTTGTCCGGGGCAGCGACATGGTGGGAGTGATTTCGCGCCAGAAAATACTCGAAGCGCTGCGACTGGAAGGCAACGGCTACGTGCAGGCGGTGATGAACAAGTTGTTTGAAGTTTCCCTGCGCCAGGATTCGCTCGCCTCGGCATTCCGCAAGCTAACATCGCGGAACCTCAGCATCATTCCGGTCGTCGAAGATCAGCGACTGGTCGGGATTGTCACGCTGCAGAATCTGATGCACTCGATGGCGCTGCTGGCGGAGAGCAGGAAGCTGAGAAGGGATGAGCAGGAACAGTAGCAATTGCCGACCGGCAATTTACGACTGTTGATTTTTCGGCGTGGTTCGCGTCTTCGTAAGCGTCAATCGACCACTAGAAGAGTCTCACCGCTTTGGCCTGTCGCACGGCAGGAATTCCTTCCAGTTTCTTGAGCACATCGACGGGCACCGGTCCATCCACATGCACTACGGCAATCGCCTCGCGCTCGTCGGTCGCGCTGCCGGAGCGCCGCCCGAGCGAGAAATCGGCGATGTTCACCGAGGCCTCGCCGAGAATGGTTCCCACTTTCCCGATCACTCCCGGCACGTCGCGGTTGCGCAGATAAATCAGATCGCGCTCGAGCGGAGCTTCAACGTCGATGTCATCAATGTGCAGCAAACGTGG
Organism: Candidatus Sulfotelmatobacter sp.; assembly: GCA_030040725.1. Taxonomy (GTDB): domain Bacteria; phylum Acidobacteriota; class Terriglobia; order Terriglobales; family Acidobacteriaceae; genus Sulfotelmatobacter. The sequence continues at coordinate 1,731 of JASHTD010000163.1, forward strand.
CGCGGTTCCGCGCAAGACGGCACCTTTGACCAGATGATCCTCTTTCGAACTCTTGAGAAAGATTGAGAGCACGCTGCCGGCCCCGCCGGTCGAGGTTTTCTCCTTATGTGCCTCGTGCACCCGCAATCCACGGGAATCGGCGAGCGATGCGGCGTTCACCAGATTTGCCTTTTCGTCGAGCGTCTGATTAAGAATGCCTTTGATTGCGGCGTTGCGAATCAGATCGGTTTTCCACTCGGCAATGCGACCGCTGTAGCGCAAGGAGATTTCTTCCATCGATCCTTCCGAAATCTGCGCGAGAAATCCACCCATGCGCTCGGCCAGAACGATGTATGGTTGCATCTCGGCATATTCCTCCGCCGATACGGAAGGCACGTTCACGGCATTTTGTATCACACCGTGTTTCAGGTACTCGCGCACTTGCTGAGCGATCTGCACGCCCACTGCTTCCTGAGCCTCGAAGGTGGACCCGCCGATGTGAGGCGAGAGAATTACATTCTCCATCGCCATCAGCGGAGAATTCTTCAGCGGCTCGTCGGCAAAAACGTCCAACGCGGCGGCGGCGATGTGCCCATCCTTCAACGCCCGTACCAGATCGGCTTCCTGCACCAGTTCGCCGCGGGCGCAATTTACCAGCCGCACACCTTTTTTCATTTTCCGGATCGCGGCCGCGCTGATCATTCCAGTGGTCTGCGGTGTAAGGCCGACGTGCAGGGTTATATAATCCGCTGCGGCATACAATTCGTCCAAATTTGCCAGCCGAATCCCCTGTTCTTTTGCCACAGCCACGGAAACGAAGGGATCGTGCGCCACCACTTCCATGCCAAAGGCTCGCGCACGTTTTGCCACTTCCATTCCAATTCGGCCCAGCCCGGCGACACCCAGGGTCTTGCCGCGCAGTTCAGTTCCCTGAAGCGATTTCTTCTCCCATTTGCCGGCATGCATCAACGCGTCGGCGCGGCACAGATGGCGAGCCATCGCGAGCATCATCCCCAAGGTCTGCTCGGCGACGGCGACGGCATTGGCGCCGGGCGTGTTCATCACCGCAATGCCCTGCCGCGTAGCCGCGTCCAGGTCGATGTTGTCGACGCCCACGCCCGCCCGCCCAATCACGCGCAGTTTCTTCGCGTGCGAGAGTAGCGCCGCATCGGCCTGAACCACCGAGCGCACGATAAGCGCGTCCGCAGACTCGAGTTCCGCGGAAAGTCTGCCGTTGAGTTGTTCGGGAGTCAGCACAATCCAGCCAGGTTCTTTCAATTGCGACACGGCCGACGCGGAAATTTTTTCCGCGATAACAATTTTCACTGATTCGTTCATAGATCAGATCACAAAGGGACTATTTCGATTTCAGAGAAACATCCTCGAATTACAAAATGTTGACAGAGATTTGACTCGCCCCTGACACTCGCCGCCTTCCGAATTCCTACACTTCCTCCATGGGCAACGGCTCACGGAGATGCATCATGAAAAACCTGCCAACCATGGCTCTCGTAGCAATCGCAGCTTTCAGTTTCGCCTGCGGCTATACCAGCAAACCTACGACTCCTGCTACCGCGGGAACTGCTCCAACCATCGCTCAACTCGCACCTGCCAGCATGGCCCACGGCGGCCCGGCCTTTGTGCTAACGGTGAACGGCAGCAACTTTGCCTCGACCGCAATGATTAATTTCGCCGGCACCGCGCAAACCACAAAATTCGTCAGCGGAAATCAGGTGATGGCGACGATTCCAGCTTCAGCCATCGCGACCGCCGGAACAGTTCCTGTTACCGTAACCAATCCGGCAATCGCCGGCACAGGTGCGTACGGCAGCGGAGGCACACTCGCAGCGACTTCCAGCCCGATGAACTTTACCATTCAGTGACACGAATGGCGGTTTGCGATTCTCAGGCGCTCACCAGTTGGCCTTTGCCGGCCGCTGCGCGCGCGTACACTTCCTGTGCGGCGCGCACAGCGGCTCCGAACTCAACCGGCGTTCCGGTGACACGAGCCAGAACATGCTCGAGCGCGCCGAGAATGCCGATGGTGTCGAGGTAGTCGTAGTATCCGATGTGCGCGATGCGGAATAGTTTTCCCTTCATCTCGCCTTGGCCATTCGCGACCACCGCATCGAAGGCTTCGCGAAATTCCCTGATGATCCTGCCCGAATCCATTCCGTCGGGCGAGTGGATCGCCGTCAGCGCCGCCGCAGGCGAACTTGCGAACAGCTTTAAGCCCAGTGATTGCACACCCGCCCGGGTCATCTCTGCGCAGAGTTCAGCGTTGTCGACCAGCACTTCCCGCCCCTTCCGCAGATCGCCATTGCCCATGCCGCGGATAAACTCCAACGCCGCTCCCAGTGCCGCAAACAGAGAGGTTGCAGGCGTGCTCGCGGTTTCTCCTTTCGCTGCCGCTTTTCGCTCTTTTCGCAGATCAAAATAAAAGCGGGGAGATTTCGTCGTCTCCATCCGCTGCCACGCACGATCGCTCACCGCACAGTATCCAAGCCCGGGAGGAATCATCAGCGCCTTCTGCGACCCGCCAATAATAAAATCGACGCCCCATTCATCCACGTCGAGGCGAGTTGTGCCCAGGCCGGTAATGGCATCGACGACGAGTAACGTATCGTCTCCGCATGCGCGTACAATCTTCGCGATTCCCTGCACATCGTGCCGTACGCCGGTTGAACTTTCTGTCGCCTGCACAAAGACCACTCGAATTTCGCGCGTGACCCTCTCGCGAATCTCATCCAGCGAGAAAGTTTCGCCGTACGGTGCGCTCAGCACTTCCACGTTACAGCCGAAAGCTTTGGTCAATCCGGTCCAGCGTTCGCCGAATTTTCCCGCCGTGAGCACCAGAACTTTATCGCCGGGTGAGGTTAAGTTCGACACTGCAGCTTCCATTGCGCCGGTTCCTGAACACGCCATTACCAGAACATCGTTCTGAGTGCCGACGAATTCTTTCATGTCGGCGAGCACGCGCTGGAACAAGGCGCGAAAGTCAGCCGTCCGATGGTGCGCCGTAAAGGCGGCCATGGCAGTTTGCGCCGCCGGCAGCAATGGCGTAGGGCCAGGAGTGAAAAGACGGTTTTTGCGCAGCATAACTTAGAACCTTGAAGAGAAATTGATCTCAAGTTTACCGGAATAGCGGCAAGCCTGCGGTGATCGTAGTCACAAAGCCTGACTTTGGGGCAAAATCGAATGCGGTAGAGAGGGAGGCGCAAGAACCACGCTATTAGATCGGATAAAACAAGTCGAAGAAACTTAGTTATACATGAGGCTAGAGTTCCATCAGCAAAACCTTCTCGGCATTGTCAACTTCCGTCAATTTGACTTCGATGACTTCGTTCATCGTGGTTTGAACGTGGCGGCCGACAAAGGTGGCTTCCACAGGGATTTCCCGGTGTCCGCGATCGATCAAAACACATAACTGCACTCTTTGCGGCCGGCCATGTGAAAATAGCGCGTCCAGGGCAGCTCGCGTGGTACGTCCGGTGAAAAGAACGTCGTCGACCAGAACGATATTCTTATCCTCGATCGAGAACCCGATCTCTCTTTCCTGCACCACCGGTTTGGGGCCCAGGGTAGAAAGATCATCCCGGTAAAAGGTGATGTCGAGCGTGCCCACTGGAACCTTCGCGTTCTCGATACGGGCGATAATCTTGCCTAGTCGCTCTGCAAGGGGAACGCCACGCCGGCGAATACCGACCAAACCCAAGGCCTCGACCCCGCTGTTTTTCTCGACGATCTCATAGGCGAGCCTGACCAGAGTGCGCTCAATTTCTGAAGCTGACATCAGTTGCGCTTTCTGGCGCAAGCCTGTGGTGCGGGGAAGCGTTTTTGCATTCGTCATCAGGATGCCTCGAAGTCTGCTAGTGGCATTGCGATCGGGCCGCTACTAGCCGTACACGCAAGCAGGCGACCTTCCAATGTTCTCAACTCAAACCGCGGAGGTCAAGCGGGATCCGGGCGACAACCGTGAGGCAGAAATCATGAAATTCTTAAATGGCAGATACGAGGAGGGGTCCGCGGAACGTGGTTCTGGCGTGGAATAAGAATTAATAGGGTTAGCTGCCCAGGGATTCCCCGGAGAAAACATCATGTGCCAAAGAGCCGGCGTGGGAAGGAGCCGAATTTTGAACAGTAACAATGCGCGTCAGAATGCCCTTGTCGCTTTGAAGAGCTTGCAAGGTGATCGCACCACGGGATGCGGTTGCCCCATCGCTCGGCAGAATCCCTATGCCGAGATTTCGCCCGCCGGCTTTCGCCCGGTACAAGGCAGTATCCGCAAGTTCGATGGTTTCTTCCGCACACACTGACTCGTATGCGGCCCGGCTCCAGGGGAAGGCGGCCCATCCAACGGAACAGGTTTTCCGGACACGAACGCCATTCCCGAGATCAAAGGCTTCCGCCGATATGATCTCCAGGATGCGCTCACAGAAAGCCGGAATGCCGTTCGGGTCGGCGGAGCGAGACATGATAAGGAATTCCTCACCGCCCCAGCGAACCAGAACATCGGATTTGCGCACGACTTTGGTCAATCGCTCCGCAACGCGTTGCAGCAGACGATCGCCCGCGGGGTGACCGTGAAGATCGTTCACTTGTTTGAAAAAGTCCACGTCGACCATAATGAACACCAGGTCGCGATGATCGAGTCTGCGAACGTCGTTATCGCGGACCCGCTCGTAATTCCTCAGTACCTGCCCGGCTTCAGAGGGGAGAATTTCTTCCAGATAGCGCCGGTTCCACACTCCGGTTAAAACATCGGTGAAGGAGATTTCCTGGAGCTCAAGATTCTTTCGCTGCAGTTCAAGACTATGCCAGCGCAAAGACTGTTCCTTACGTTCCAGTTCGTCTTTTAATTGACACATCTCCTCGAGGTTGTCACGCGAGACCTGCAGCAGGTGCAGCAGTTCCTGATCCATGGAGTGCTGCTTGAAGAAAACCAGTGCTCCCATCACTAGCATCGCGGCCACAGTTAAGACCAGCCGAAAGCTGCGAACGCGCGACGGGCTTGCTCCTCCAAACTCCGCCCACGCAATCATTACCGGCGTCGAAAACACAGCCAGCATGGCCAACCTGGCCGTCCAAACCCTCTGCTCACGCCGCACTTCGCGATCGATCAGGAGGTCTGCAGAACTTCTATCGCGTGCAACGAGGCCCAAGCCCACAAACCAAGCCATCGCCGCGACGAGCGGAACGTCGAACAGACTGCCTGTGTAATACTGACCCCGGTCGATCGCAACCCCCGCCAGCATGGACGCGGCGGCGTAAAGCAAGGCTGCTTTAACGACATTGCTGTAAATTGCCCGCCACGAACCCCGGCTGACCCTCCAGAACCAAGCCGCAGCCACCACGACAACGATCAGTTCGCAGGCATAAAGCATGTCGAAATTCGTGCCGTAGGTGAGTACATTGGGCGAAACGTATTGCCAGGGAATCACGACGAACAGGTACAGGTACAGCCACCAGGTGAAAAGCAGAGAGAAATCCAGCGACATGAGGCGCAGCGAACGGTCATTCCGTTGAATGTGCGGCTGCACTGTTACGGCCGCTATCATCGGGACCAGATGTAAGAACAAAATCACATCGCCGACAAAAGGATTGGGTGTTTCCTGGCGCAGATAGACTTCGAAATACGTCCATAAGGCCTGCGTTGCAAACCACATAGCGCAACCCGCCGCCATCAGCGACCAGAAGAGCCGTGCCTTTTTGCAATTGGTTTTGATGTTGGAGCCGATAGAAAGTGTGGCGCCCAAGAGCAGCGCGCACTGCGTCAGGTCTCCGAAAGCGGTGAGGGCCACGCCGCGCGGCACGAACAGAGATACCACTAAGTGCACGCAGACGACGGCGCACACGAATACTGCGCACTTGCCCGGCCGTCGAAAGCGAAGGAAACCCACGCAGCTAGTTTAAGTTGGCAGCCAAAGACTGGCCTGTTACGAAAGTAATCGACGATGAAACGGCGGAATGTCCTCGATTCACGTTCGGATCGCAGATGCAAATTTGCGAACAAATTGCGAAACATCGTGAAAAGAGTTGTACAGCGGCACCGGCGCCACCCGGTAAATATCGGGTTCTCGCCAGTCGCCGATGATGCCATTGGCGATCAGCCGTTTGCATAAGGCTCGCCCGTTTCGGGCAATTCGAATAGAGAGTTGCGCCCCACGGCTTTCCGGCGTGGCCGGCGTAATGACGGAGAAGTCCTGCGAACCGGTGTGGTTCAACAGAAACTCGAGATACCCCGTAAGCAACATACTCTTGGCGCGCAAGCGCTGCATTCCCGCTTCGTGAAATATATCCATCGAGGCGCGCAGAACGGCGAGGCTGACAATCGGCGGATTGCTGAGCTGCCAACCGTCGGCCCCGGGCATGGGCTGAAAATTCGGCGGCATTTCAAAACGCGTTCCTTCGTCGTGACCCCACCAGCCGGCAAAGCGAGGAAGATCAAAGGCTTGCGCGTGGCGCGCGTGAACAAAACAACCAGCAACGCATCCGGGTCCGCCATTCAGATATTTGTAACTGCACCAGACGCCAAAGTCCGGTCCCCAGACGTGAAGCTTCAACGGCAAATTCCCGGCAGCGTGCGCCAGGTCGAAACCCACAACACATCCGGCTTTGTGGCCGGCGCGTGTAATGCGTTCCATGTCGAAAGCTTGTCCGGTTGCGTAATTCACGCCCGCGAGCATGATGAGTGCGATTTCGTCTCCGCTGCGCTCGATTATTTCTTCGATGTCTTGCTCGCGGAGCCAGGCTTCACCCGGCCGGGGAGTTAGTTCGATCAGAGAGCTTGCGGGATCGAATCCGTGGAAGCGAATCTGCGACTTCACCGCATACTGATCGGAAGGGAACGCCCCGCTCTCGATGACAATCTTGTGTCGCTCTTTTGTCGGCCGGTAAAAAGAAACCATCATCAGATGCAGATTCACGGTGAGCGAATTCATCACCACAACTTCCTCAGGATTCGCGCCCACCAGTTCCGCCGTCTGCTCGGTGAGCAGGCGATGGTAGGGCATCCACGGAAGCTTCGCGTGGAAATGGCCCTCCACACCAAACTCTGCCCAATCTTTCAGTTGCTGCGCAAGGTAGTCGGCTGCGGCTTTCGGTTGAAGTCCGAGCGAATGCCCGCAGAGATAAAGACAATCGTTTCCCGCTGGAGTTTTTGGAATAAAAAAGCGCTTGCGAAAATCCCTCAGAGGGTCGCGCTCATCCATCGCGATCGCAAAATTGTCGCCTATTTGAAAATCGACGGCGCTCACTGCGGGATCTCCAAAGGCGTGAGATTGCGGTGAATCAGTTGGTCAGCTTTGCTCCAATCAAGATCATCTATGCGATGGATGGAATCGCAAAGCTCCTCCAGCAGGCGATCTTGCACCGTTCCACGTGCCAGCGCTACCGCATACGGAACGCGATGGAACGTTACCATGGCATATTTTGGAATGAACAGTTTCGGATATCGCTGCTCCAGCGCCAGCTCCACTTTCTTTCGAAACAAGAAGTGCGAATCCGCCACCCGATCGCGCATCTCGCTGAAGTTTTCGACTGCCATATGGGCGATGGAATCGGTGTTCACCTTACGCTGGCTTTCGAACTCGCTGAAAACTCGCGCCCAGTCGCAACCGTGCTGATCGATCAAATCGATGAGCGCGGTGCAGTCCTCGAACCCGCAATTGATTCCCTGGCCGAAAAATGGAACGATGGCATGGGCTGCATCGCCAAGAAGCAGCGCCTTGCCGTCGACGTGCCAGGGAGAACATTTTACGGTGACCATGGTACCGGTGGGATTGGCAAAATAGTTTTCAGTGAGTTGCGGCATCAACTGAGCCGCGTCTGAAAAGTGGGATTGGAAAAAGCCGAGCAACTGTTCGGGAGTGGTTAAACGTGCAAAGCTCTCGATTCCCTCGAATGGCAGGAATAGAATGCAGGCGAACGTGCCATCGATATTGGGCAACGCGATCAGCATTAGGTTTCCGCGCGGCCAGATGTGCAACGCGTGAGTTTCGAGCAAGTGCTCTCCGTGAGCGCCCGCCGGAATGGTCAGCTCTTTGTAGCCGTGACCGAGATGCTGCTGAGAAAAATCGAACCGGTTCAGCTTGAGCATTTCAGTGCGAATCGCCGACGCCGATCCGTCGCAGCCAATTAGAACAGCCGACTGGCGGGTGGTTTCCTTGCGCATTTTTTCTTCGCGCAAGCGTATCGCGCCGGTTTTCAAATCGTATCCGGTGCATCGTTGGTTGAAGTGGATGGTGGCGCCTTGTTCCTCAGCCGCGTTCATGAGCGCGATGTTCAGTTCTGCGCGAGAAATGGAATTGATAACCTCAGTCTCATTTTGCCCGTAGGGCTGAAAAGTAAGCTCGCCGGAAGGTGAATGCATCATCCTTCCTCTCATCGGAATAACGATGCTGCGCATGCGCTCCCATAATCCTGCCCGCTGTAACGCATGAATACCACGCGCCGAAAGAGCCAAATTAATCGACCGGCCGGCATTTACCCGCACCCGGCGCATATCCGGCCGTCGTTCGTAGACTTCGACCGCGAAGCCGCGCTGCCGGAGGAGAATGGCGAGAAGCGGGCCATTCAGCCCTGCGCCGATCAGTGTGATTGTTTCAGGCACAGAATTCATTGCAGACAAGCGGTGATCGGTCTCGCATATTCGTGCAGTTTAGGGAAAGCAATACTTGCAGGGACGCGGTTCATTCCGTAAGCAATGTCCGGGCCTCCCACAACTCGGGGAAGAATTTCTTGTCGAGCGTCAGCTTCAAATAAGATGCTCCGGCGCTCCCGCCGGTTCCCATGCGCATGCCAATGATGCGCTCGACCAGTTGAATGTGGCGCAGCCGCCAGCTCACCACCAGTTCATCAAATTCCGTCAGACGTTCGCATACATCGATCCAGTCGCGATGGTGATTCTCATCTTTATATAGCTCGTGAACTGCGCGGGCGCGAGCCTGAAACTTCTCCTTCTCGCTCGCGCCTTCGGTCATAGGCACTTTACCCATCGCCTGCAGGGCCGCAAAAAAGACATCGTGCAATGATGGTTCCTCCAGTCGCCGCCTCAACCGCTCATAAGCTTCTGGCGTGGGCCGATGATAGCGAAGCATTTTTTCATCTTTCAAACCGCAGAGGAATTCGATCTCTCGAAACTGTTCCGACTGGAAACCGCTGGCGGGTTCCAGCAACCCGCGAAACGCAAGAAAGTGGGTTGGCAGCATGGTTTCGAGAATGGTGAATTGCTCAACGAGAATTCGCGTGATCTCGGTACAGCGGCGGAGCAATCGCGCAGCCTCGTAGACTTCGTCATGAGACGCGGGCATAGCAGCGGCCTGTTTCAGATTTGCGACCACCGCATCGAGGTCGTGAAGGAGCTCCTTAAACCACAATTCGTAAGTCTGATGCACGATTATGAATAACATTTCATCGTGGTGTTGGGGCACCGACTGCGGCTGTTGCAGCTCCAGCAATTCCGAAACCTTCAGATAGGAACTGTATGTCAGCTGGCCGGCGAGGGGCACAGCCGGCGACGAACCTGCCCCGGCTTGCGTGGCGTCTGGCTCCGGTTCGGCAGGAAGTCCTAAAAATCGCTTTGCGTTGCTGCTGAGAAGCGCGGACTTGACATGTGGCGGCAGGTCGCTTTTCCGAATCAGCGAACCGACCCGCTCCTCTCCGAGAGGAAAGGGATAATCCGAGCCCAGCATCACTCGATCTTTCCCCATGATTTGCACCAGGAAACTAAGAGTGTGCTGATCGAAAACCGCAGAGTCGACGGAAAAGCGGTTGAGGTAATGGCTGGGCGGGTGCTGGCAATCACCCCGCGCCACGGGATGGTGATGCCATGCATTCTCCATGCGGCCCAGCAAAAACGCAAAACTGCCGCCGCCATGCGCGAAACAGATTCGCAAGGCAGCCGGCAGGCGATCAAAAGAGCCGCTCAGTATGAGGGCAACCACCGAAAGCTGCGTTTCGGCGGGCATGCCGACGGTCCACGGCATCATGTACTTCGGCATGCGCTCGCGGCCGAACATTTCCCAGGGATGCACCAGAACAGCTGCGCCTTCGTCGGCGCAGTGATGGAGAAAGGTTACGATGCCGGCATCGTCAAGATTTTTCTCACCGACATGGTTGCCGATCTGCACGCCCAGGTGGCCGCTCTTCATGCAGCGGCTTAGTTCGTTGCAAGCGGCGTCCGCATCCTGAAGCGGAACCTGGCAAAACGATTTCAACCTGCCTTTGCCTCGGCTGCACAGTTCGAGCGCGGCATCGTTGAACAACCGCGCGCAATCGAGCGCATCTTCAATGGGACGCTCGTAGGCAAATAAAACCGGAGTCGCCGAGATCACCTGCAGGTCAATTCTGTCACGATCCATTTCCTGGAGTCGCACTTCGGGGTCCCAGCACGCCGAATAAATATGCCGGAAGAATCGATCTCCCACCATAATGTCGGCCTTTCCAGGCTCGGTATGTTTGATCCAAGGCCAGTCGGGCGTGCCGTAGCGCTTGGCCAGATCTGGCCATGACTCCGGAAAGAAATGATTATGAATATCGATGACCTGCATATTTTATTTGCCGGGATGAACCGTGCCGCAATGTTTGCACTTGCGCAGGCTCTCATTGCTATGGAAACGCTCGAAAATCGGCGGCAAATCTTTCACGATACTCTTTAATCTCACCTCCGCGCGATGAACTAACTGATGGCAATTCGGGCAATACCATTCAAATGCGTCGAGAGAGCCCTCGGGACGCGGCACCTCGATTACTAGGCCAATTGTGTCTGCCGGCCGCTGCGGCGAATGCCGCATGTGTTTCGGGAGCAAGAAAATCTCGCCTTCTTTGATCGGAATCTCCAGCGGAGGCTTGCCCGGAGCTTCGATCGCCCGTAGAGAAATGTTGCCTTTCAATTGGTAAAAGAATTCTTCCGTGGGATCGTCGTGATAATCGCGGCGCTGATTCGGTCCGCCCACTACGGTGACCATCATTTCGCCGTCTTCCCAGACTTGAGCATTTCCGACTGGCGGCTTCAGCTTCTCACGGTTCTCATCGATCCACTTCTGGAAATTGAACGCCTTCAGGCTTTTAATCGAGGCCATCGTATCTCCTATGGCAGCGGCTTATACGCTATAGCTTTGATCTCAATCAGCAAGTGAGGGTGCGGCAGCTCGCGCACGGCGACGGTCGTCCGCGCCGGGCCGTCATACCCGAAGAACTCGCCGTACACTTCGTTGTATCCATCGAAGTTATTTATGTTGACGAGGTAAGTGGAAATTTCAACCACATCTTGTAGTTGCGCTCCGGCTGCGTTCAGGATGTCTCGAATGTTTTCGATTACCGCGCGCGTCTGAGTTCGAATATCCAGATGCATTTTGCCGAGCGAATCGAGTTCTGCGCCGGCAATGGTATTGTCGGCACGCCGTGCGCTGGTTCCGGAAACGAAAATAAAGTCTCCTGCACGTTTGATGTGCGGATACTTTCCGCGGGGCGCCGCTTTTCCTTCCACGATTTTGCTTTCGGTCGCAGTCATCTCGCGAGTCTTCTCACAGCCGAATGCAGATGTTATTCAGTTCGGAATAGAAGTTCAACGAATGTATTCCTCCCTCGCGGCCGATGCCGGAAAGGCCCACTCCGCCGAAGGGGGTCCGCAGATCGCGCAGGAACCAGCAATTGACCCAGGTAATGCCGGTGTTCATTTGTCGCGCCACGCGATGGCCGCGCTTCAGATCGCTAGTCCAGACCGAAGCCGCCAGGCCGTATTTAGTGTCATTCGCCATGGCTACAGCTTCCTCCTCCGAATCAAAGGCCGCAACGTGGCATACGGGACCAAAAATTTCTTCTTTCACACAACGTGCCGATTCTGAAAGCCCGGTGTAGATGGTGGGCTGCACATAAAAACCGTGATCGCGAGCATCGCCAAACTTTGGAGTTCCTCCGCCGGTGATGAGCGTCGCGCCTTCTTCTTTTGCCAGCTGAAAATAAGAAAGGACTTTTTCACGATGTTGCGCGGAAATCAGCGGGCCAAAATCAGTCGCGGCGTCGCCCGGCCAACCCAGGTTGAGGGTTTCCGCTTTTTTCTTCAGTGCGTCGAGCAATCGGTCGAAGATCTTCTGTTCCACGTAGACACGTTCGGCGCACAGGCACACTTGGCCGGTATTCAGGAAAATCGCCTCGGATAGCCCATTCACGGTTTCTTCAAAGTTGCAGTCCGCAAAAACGATCGCGGCATTCTTTCCTCCGAGTTCAAACGAAACCGGCTTCACTGTGGCCGCAGCGGCTTTCATGATCGCCGCGCCGGTCCTGGATTCTCCCGTAAATGTAATCGCATTGACGCCGGGATGCTGCGTGAGAAATTCTCCGGCCGAGTCATGCCCAAAGCCATGCACAACGTTGTAGACGCCACTAGGAATTCCTGCCTCATGCATCGCTTCAGCGAGCAGCGTTGCAGTTGCAGGCGTTTCTTCCGAAGGTTTGACTACGACGGCGTTGCCGCAGGCCAACGCCGGTGCGACTTTCCAAGTAAGCAACAGGAGAGGCAAATTCCAGGGCGTGATGACGCCCACGACTCCCAGCGGCTTCCGAATCGCATAGTTGAGAGCGTTCACACCATCGGGGGTTTGCGTCTGAAACGATTCCAATCCGGAGATTCTGATGAGATCGGCGAAGACGCGAAAGTTAGCGGCTGCACGTGGGACGTCGAGCTTCGAAGCGAGGGAAACCGGCTTACCGGTATCTGCAACCTCGGCCTGGACGAAACAATCGAAACGTTTTTCGATTACGTCCGCAACTTTGTGCAAGCGGGCTGCACGATCACGAATGGCGAGACGTCCCCATTCGCCGTCTAATGCGTGCCGGCCAGCTTGCACGGCTTGATCCACTTGGCTCGCATCGGCTTCGGCGACTTGCGCGATGACGTTTCCGTCGGCTGGATTCACATCCGCAAATTCGCGGCTGCCCGGAACGAAACTTCCGTCAATGTAGTTCTGGATTTGCTTCACAAGTCCCCGTGGGCAGGCCCGGAAAATCGTAGCAGGGCGGATAGAAATGAAGCAATGGAATTGACTCCACCCGCGGCCTGCTTAATCGGTGCCCGCGTGGTTTTGACAGCGCAATCTCGGAACACATCTCCACATGCTTAATTTCGAGGAGATGGAGATCCTTCGCTTCGCCTAGAGAAGCGGCTCCGCTCAGGATAACGCCGTCAATCGTCGGATTCGTTTAATTCGCCCCCAGGGGCTCGCCGCACGAGTGGGTTCTGGTTGCTGAGAACTTAGGTGAGGGAACCCTAGTTTCCACCGACTTTGGAACTTCCGGCAGTTATCTCGAACTCTTCCTGCATCCACTTCTGCAGCGCGACCATATTTTGCGGCCGCCCAAGGAAGTTCTTTACCAAATCGTTTGCCGACATCGACCCCCCCGGTTCGAGAACGACACTGCGATATTTCATCGGCGCAGGCCCAGCGAGCAGGTTTTTTTGATCGAACTGCTGGAAGAAATCTTCGGCGATCTCTTTGTCCCACAGGTAAGTGTAGTAAGCGGAGGAATAACCACCGAGGTGTCCAAACGACGCCCAGAAGTGAGTATCGGGCAGGTATTTGAAAAGAGTGTAATGATCGGAATCCTCGTTGGTGACTTTATCGAGGTCGACGCTCTCGGGTTTCGTTTTATAAATATCGTAAGAGATGGCGGTAAAAGAATTCTGCCGGTCGACCCAGCCGCCGCGTCCGAAAGCGGAGGCGCGGTTCATGCGCTCGACGAGGTCCGCGGGGATGGGTTCACCAGTTTTGTAGTTGTGGGCGAACTTGGCGAGAACCTGAGGGCTGCGAATCCATTCCTCCAGCATTTGCGAAGGCGCTTCGACAAAATCGGATTCCATGCTGATGCCGCTGATCCCGGCCCACTGCTGCTGGCCACCGAGAATGTGGTGCATGAGGTGCCCGAACTCGTGGAAGAAAGTTTGCACGTCGCCGTAATCCATCAAGCCAGGATCATCCGCAGTGGGCGCTGGAAAGTTACAGACCAGAATGGCCTCGGGCAATTGTTTGCCGCGAATGCCATCCAGCACTGGAGCCATTTCGGCGTGGCTGTATTTGCCCGGCCGGGGATGCATATCGAGATAAAAGCGGCCGATCGGCTTGCCGTGATCAAGCACCATCCATGTTTCAACCGAGGGATCCCATGAGGGGACGTTTGGCTCCTGCTGAAAGCTGACATGGAAAAGATCCGCTGCGGCGTCGAGAATGCCTTGCTTCACCTGCATGAAGGGAAAATAGGGCCGAACCGATTGCGAGTCGAAATTGTATTTGTCGCGGCGCACTAACTCGGCAAGATAACTGCGTTCGTAGTCCCAGATTTCGGTGGCTCCGGGTTCGGTCTTCTGCTTTTCGGCAAGAAGCATCGCGAATTCTTTCTTTGCGAGCGGCCGGGACGCGTTTTCCACCTGCTGAATGAAATCGGCGATGTTTTGTCCCTTGACGATCATCTTGTCGGCGGCGTTGTAATCGGCCCATGACGGATAACCGATCAGCGCCGCGATCTCATACCGTGTCTTCATCAGACTGGTTAGAACATCCAGATTCTTTGGATAAGCGCGCGTGTTGAAGGCAAAGAGGAGCCGTTTACGCAGATCGTTACTTTTAGCGAACGTGAAAACCGGCAGCGCGTCGGGATAATCGGTCGTGATGTGGACCTTGCCGTTGGCATCCGGCTTGTGGCGGTCGATGTAGTCCTGCGGCAGACCGGCAAGCTCAGAGGGGTCCGCCTCGATTTCTTTCCGGCCGTCGGAAATATTTCGATCGAACATCGACTGCTCGTCGGTTGCCTGATCGCTCAGTTTCTTGAGGCGCGCACGTGTGGCGTCATCTTTGTCGACGCCGGCAA
>JASHTD010000164.1 GCA_030040725.1 Candidatus Sulfotelmatobacter sp.
AATAGCTGTGAGCGCTTTAGCTCGGTTCCGCGATTTCACCGGTTTCCGCTGACCGACTCGCGAGATCGGAATCTGATCACGAAAGCGCGATAGAGGTACACCCACTTGTGTGGAATCGTTGGTTTTACTCACAAACATTCGGTACCTGATCCGGACCGAATTCAAAGCGCTGTCGCCGCGCTGATTCATCGGGGACCGGACCAGCAGGGCGTATTCGAATCCAGCGCGTGCTCGCTTGGCGGAGCCCGCCTCAAAATCCTTGACCTTGGATCGGGCGACCAGCCCATCTTTTCCGATGACGCCAATGTAGTCATCGTTTTCAACGGCGAAATCTACAATCACCTCGAACTGCGCAGCGAACTGGAGAAACTGGGCCATCGTTTTCACTCACACTGCGATACCGAGACCGTGCTGCGCGCGTTTCTGCAATGGGATACCGATTGCTTCTCGCGCCTGCGGGGCATGTTTGCCATCGCGCTGTGGACGAAATCGACCAAGCGGCTGGTGCTGGCGCGAGACCGCATGGGAATCAAGCCGCTTTACTTCATGCGCCGCGGAGAAGATCTGTTCTTCGGCTCGGAACTAAAGGCTATTTTGATCCATCCCGAAATTGAGCGGCAGCTCAGCCTGCAAGGGCTTGATTGCTATCTCTCGTTGAACTACGTGCCTTCGCCCTGGACGCTGATCGAGGGCATTGAAAAACTCCTGCCGGGACAATGGCTGGAGTGGCGCGACGGGCGGGTCACTGCCGATTCGTATTGGCGATTGCCCTTTGGAGACGTCGCCGATTGGACGCTGGAAACAGCGAAAGAACAATTGGACGCGCTGCTGCGGCAATCAATCCGCGAGCACCTGCTTTCGGATGTGCCCCTCGGGATGTGGCTGAGCGGAGGCATCGATTCCTCGACGATTCTGCATTATGCGGCCACCGAATCGACCGCGCCGATCAAGACGTTTTCTATATCATTCCAAGGCAGAAGCTTCGACGAATCCTCCTATATCCGCGAAGTCGCGCAGCAATACCAGACCGATCATGAACAGCTGGATTTGAACCCTGAGGTCGATCTGCTGGGCGCGATCGAAGAGTTTACCTATTACTCCGATGAACCATCTGCCGATGCGGGAGCGCTGCCGGTCTGGTTCCTTTCCAAGCTGAGCAAGACGAAAACCACCGTGAGCCTGAGCGGGGAGGGCGCCGATGAGCTTTTCGGAGGCTATCTCACGCATCGGGCGAATCGCCTTGCCGCTCTTGCCCGGCGATTGCCGAAGAAGGTTCTGCAGGGTGGATTGGGAGCATTACGATTTTGGCCGGCGTCGGACGAAAAAATCAGCTTTGAGTACCAAGTGAAGCGGTTTCTCGAAGGCAGCCAGATGGCGCCCGAGCGGGCGCATGTTTATTGGAACGGGACTTTCTCCGACAAGCAAAAAAGAGCATTGCTGCGGGCCGAACTTCCCCACGCACTGGCGTCCACTCTCGGCGAACTGCGCGGCCATTTTTCTGAGGATCAAGCCGACCGGGACGATCTAGCGCCCTATTTGTGGTTCGACCAGCGGTACTACCTTCCCGACGACATCCTCAACAAGGCAGACCACATGAGCATGGCGCACTCGCTGGAAGTGCGGCCGCCTTTCCTCGACCATCGGATCGTGGAATTTGCCGCGTCTTTGCCGGCTCATCTGAAAATTCGCGGTTCGCGGCAGAAGGTACTTTTGAAAGAATTGATGCGCGACAAGTTGCCGGCCTCAGTTCTTCGCCGCAAGAAGATCGGTTTTGATATTCCGGCGCATGATTGGCTGCGTGGATGCCTGCGGCCGCTGATGCTCGACGTCCTGCTGGACAATTCTTCCGATGATTCGCGACTGTTCCGCCGGGACGTGATCGAAACTTATATCCGCCAACACCTGGAGAGAAAAATCAATGTTGGATATCACCTATGGGGTCTGATGGTGCTGTTTCTGTGGATGAAAAGATGGCGAGTTCAGGCCGCGGCCGCGCGGGAGACGAGGGTTCTGGTTCAGGAAAAAACTGGTATCTATATTTAGTGGTTCTGCTCGTCTCGGGAGCCATCTATCTGGGCTGTATTATCTCTCCTCCATCGCTGATGGATGATGTGGACGCCGTCCAGGCGCAGATTTCCCGCAACATGCTCACTTCCGGCGATTGGGTAACGGCGCGCCTGGATGGCGTGGCCTATCTGGAAAAGGCTCCGCTTGTGTATTGGTTGATTGCGGTAAGTTACGAGCTTTTTGGTGTGCACGACTGGGCGGCGCGGATTCCCATCGCCTTGTCGGCGGTTGGTTTGTGCTGGCTCACCATGGCGTTTGGCGCGTGGGCATTTGGCAAGCAAGCCGGATTTTATGCCGGCCTCTGCATGGCGACATGCGTCGGCCTTTTTTTATTTACGCGGGTCTTAATCCCCGACGTGATGATCACCCTGACCATCGCTTTCGCGATGTGGGCGTTTTTGCGCGCCCTGGATGAAGAGGAGCCTCATCCGCGATTTTGGGCAGCCGTGATGGCCGTGAATCTCGGTCTGGGATTGCTGCTGAAGAGCTTGATCGGGGTGGTTTTTCCCCTGGGCGCTGGAATTATCTATTTGGCGGTTACGCACCAGCTTTTTTCTGGTGCGGCGTGGCGGCGATTGCATCTGGTAAGCGGAGCGGCAATTATCCTACTCATCGCGGTGCCCTGGCACGTGTTGGCGACATTGCGCAACCCTCCTTACTTTGCTTTTACCTTGCACAGTGCCCCGGGTGAGTATCACGGTTTTCTTTGGTTTTTCTTCATCAATGAGCAGTTGCTGCGTTTTTTGAATATGCGTTATCCCCGGGATTACAACACCGTGCCCCGGCTTTATTTCTGGCTCCTGCACCTGGTGTGGCTGTTTCCCTGGAGCGTGTATTTTCCTGCCGTAACCCAGTTGTCATTCAAGCCGACCGATCGCGCGGGCCGCGCACGGTTGTTGGCTCTTTGCTGGGCGGGATTCGTGCTGGTATTTTTCACGTTTTCCACGACGCAGGAGTACTACTCAATGCCGTGTTATCCAGCGCTTGCGCTGCTGTTGGGTTCAGCCATGGCGATGGAAAGCAGTTCGCTCCGGCGCGGCACGCGAGCGCTGGCTGCAATTGTGGCTTGCTGCGCCCTGGCGGCGCTGAGCCTGTTTCTTGTAACGCGTCATGTGCCCGCGCCGGGAGACATTTCGCAGGCACTGAGCCGCAACCCGAAGGCTTATACGCTCTCACTGGGGCACATGGAGGATCTCACGCTCACGTCGTTTGCTTATCTTCGAACGCCTCTGCTCATGGCAGCCATTGCATTCGCGGTGGGAGCGGTGACCAACTGGAAGTGGGTTGGCCGGAAGGCTTTCTTAGGCGCGGCGCTCATGATGATCCTGTTTTTCCATGCGGCCCGCTTGGCGATGACGGCCTTCGATCCATACCTTTCATCGCGTCCGCTGGCCGAGGCGATTCTGAAGTCGCCGCCGGGAAATCTGATTGTCGATCATCACTACTACACGTTCTCTTCCATTTTTTTCTACACCAATCGCAGCGCTGTCCTGCGCAACGGACGCATTAATAACCTGGTGTATGGGTCCTATGCTCCCGGGGCGCCCGATATATTTATCGATGATCAGCAGTTCAAGAATATTTGGCTAAAGCCCGATCGCTCTTATATCGTTGCAAGCCAGACCGCAGTCGCTGGACTGGAAGGCCTTGTTGGAGCGGAGCATCTTACTCTGGTGACGGCCAGCGGTGGCAAAGTCGTGCTGACCAACCTTCCGCTGGACGGTGGTCAGAACAATCAGGCGGTATTCGTGTTTCCAAAGGTTGAGCCGTGCCAACGGCATGCGACAGGCGCGTTCGTGCGCGGATAAGTCATAATTGCAGGAACGAAATCATTAAGGAGGCTACATGAGGATTTTGGTGCTGGGAGGCGATGGATACTGCGGTTGGGCGACGGCGTTATATCTCTCAAAGAAGGGACATACGGTTGCGATCGCCGACAACTTCGCGCGCCGGCAATGGGATCACGAATTGGGTGTGCAGACCCTGACGCCGATTCGCACGCTGGCCGAGCGCTTGAATGCCTGGCAGGATATCAGCGGAGAAACCATCGACCTTTTTGTCGGCGACGTGATGGAGTATGACTTTGTCTCCTCCGTGATTAAGGATTTCGAGCCGGATGCTGTGGTGCATTTTGCCGAGCAGCGCGCCGCTCCGTATTCCATGATCGACCGCAAACACGCGGTTTTCACCCAGGTCAACAATGTCGTGGGCACGCTGAATCTTCTCTTTGCCTTGCGCGAGTTCGCGCCCGATTGTCACTTGATCAAACTCGGCACCATGGGCGAATATGGCACGCCCAATATCGACATCGAAGAAGGTTACATCACCATCGAGCACAACGGGCGAAAAGATACCGTCCCGTACCCCAAGCAGCCGGGCTCTTTTTATCACCTCTCTAAAGTCCATGACAGCCACAATATTATGTTCGCCTGCAAGATCTGGAAGCTGCGTGCCACCGATCTCAACCAGGGCGTGGTGTACGGAACCATGACCGACGAGGTCGGGCTCAGCGAAGCTCTCATCAATCGGTTTGATTACGATGAGGTCTTCGGCACCGTGCTGAATCGTTTCTGTGTTCAGGCTGCGATTGGGTATCCGCTGACGGTTTATGGCAAAGGCGGCCAAACACGCGGGTTCCTTGATATTCGAGACACCGTGCGCTGCATCGAGATCGCGTGCTTAAAGCCGGCGGCGCAAGGCGAGTGCCGGGTATTCAACCAGTTCACGGAACATTTTTCAGTTCTGGACCTGGCGCACATGGTGGAAGTTGCCGGCAAAAAGCTGGGACTGAAGGTGAAAGTCGACCACCTGCCCGATCCGCGAGTCGAAGCCGAGGAGCACTACTACAATGCGAAGCATTCCAAGCTGATTGAACTTGGCTTGCAGCCGCATCTGCTTTCGGATTCGCTGCTCGATTCGCTGATGAACGTCGCACTGAAATATCGCGACCGGGTCGATGTGAACGTGATGCTGCCGCGAGTTAATTGGCGAAAGCCACGCAATCGCGAAGAGCACCGTACAACGCGCGAGCCCATGCCGTTGTGATGGAAAGTGGGTAAGGTCTAAGCGGCCGGCTCAGCGTCGGAGGAAGTTACCGGCACGAGCTGGCCGTTGCGTATGTAGTATTGCCCATCGCGCCAACGGATGCTGTTACGTCCAAAACTGACCAGCCAGATGGAAAATGCAATCGCATCCCACACCGGGATCAGCACGAACTTTTTCCAGAGAGAACTTTGCTTGAGTCCCCAGATGCCAACCATCCAGGTCATCGCGAATCGCAGGCAAAGATAAATTCCGAAATAGCCAAGCGCGACTGCCGCTGAGGGATAAAGTGCAATTGCGGCCAGCGACCAGGGCAGTCCCTGCGTAAGCAGAAGGCCAAGATGTCCCCACGGGCGCATGTGGCGCATCACCACTACCCAGCGCAGCCGCTTGTGGAGCAGGGCGCTCATCGAAGCGTAATCGGCGACCGTGGAGATGGTGTAATGCGAAAGCTCTACTTTGTAACCCTGTTCGGCGATCAATCGCCCGACCAGAAGATCGTCGGCGGGACGGAATTGAATTGCGCTGTAGCCGCCGAATGAAGCCAGGGCCTTGCGAGTTGTGGCAATCGTCGGCCCCAGCGCAAACTTCACGCCATCCAACTGGCGCGCTACCAGGATGCCGGCATAGAAATCGGAAAACATGCCCATGGTCTGCAGGCTGTCGGTGAACGTCTTGTCTTCAATCGGAACATAGAAACAAGTGACCGCTCCCACCTTGTGATCGGCAAGCGGAGCAACCACGGTGCGAAGATAATCGGGCCGAACGCGCACGTCACTGTCGCTGATGACCACCACTTCGTTCTGCGCCTCGCTGACCAGACGTGCCAGCTTAACCACTTTGTCGTTCGATCCCTTTCCGCCCGAACCAAACAGGATGCGAATGCGGCGTTCGGGAAAATCGCGCTGGAGCTTTTCGATGACCGGAATAATCGGATCGCTTTCTTCACCTACGCAGAAAAGCAATTCGTAATCGGGATAATCCTGCCGGCAGAAGCTCGCGAAGTTTTCGTAGGCCTCGGGATCGAGGCCGCGCACCGGCTTCAGATTGCTTACCGGAGGAGTAAGGCCCACATCCCGTGGGGTCTGAGGCGTGCGGCGGAAAAACTGCCACGTGCTATAGAGCGCGATCAGATAATAGATAAATGGAATCGCGGCGATGCCGAGGATGAAGTAGCGCACGCTGATGTGCATCGGATTGGTAGGGGCACCCCTGGTCGGATAACTTCAAATTAACAACATCCCGGATGCAGTCACGATCGCTCCGCGAAACACCTTGCAGAAAATTCTCTCACTTTTAACAACCCTTTAACTATATCAGCATCTGCTGAGTCAGCGATTTGATGCGATGCCCCGATAGCGGCCATGCGCGAGTCCGATTATTGAGCAAAATCTACCGCAAGCCTCGGCGGCGGTTCTGCATCTAAGAATACAATCCAATCAGCCGGTGAGGTTTGCATGAAAACGCTTGAGCCGCAGCTCCTCCACGCAGATGAAACGTCAACTCTTACTCCTGACGAATTAGACAAAATCAATGAGTACTGGCGTGCCTGCAACTATCTCTGCGCCGGCATGATTTACCTGTTCGACAATCCCTTATTGCGCGAGCCCTTGCGTCCCGAACACATCAAGCAGCGTTTGCTGGGGCATTGGGGATCTGATCCGGGACAGACGCTTATATGGGTGCATCTGAACCGGCTCATCAAGAAACTCGATCTCAACGTCATTTACATCTCGGGCCCGGGGCACGGCGCGCCTGCCACGCTTTCAAACGCGTATCTGGAAGGCACGTACTCAGAGATTTATCCGGACAAAAGTCAGGATGAGGCCGGCATGCGCAAATTCTTCCGCGAGTTTTCATTTCCCGGTGGAATCGGCAGCCATTGCACGCCGGAAACTCCCGGCTCGATTCATGAGGGCGGCGAGCTGGGATACAGCTTGTCGCACGGATTCGGCGCCGCGTTCGATAACCCCGATCTGATCGTCGCTGTCTGCGTGGGCGACGGCGAATCGGAAACCGGGCCGCTCGCGACGTCCTGGCATTCCAACAAATTCCTCAATCCCATTCGCGATGGTGCGGTGTTGCCTATTCTGCATTTAAACGGTTACAAGATCGCCAATCCGACGATTCTGGCGCGCATTCCTGAGGCCGAGTTGCTCGCGTTGTTCCGCGGATATGGATACACCCCGCATATCGTCGAAGGCATCGAGCCGTTCGCCATGCACCGGAAGATGGCCGCAACGTTGGAGCAATGCATCGGCGAAATCCGTGAAATTCAGGAGGAAGCGCGGGCTAGTGGCAACGCTCAACGCGCGCCCTGGCCCATGATTATTTTGCGGTCGCCGAAAGGATGGGGCTGTCCGAAGGAGGTTGACGGCCACAAAGTCGAGGATTTTTGGCGCGCGCACCAGGTGCCGATTCTCGAGGTAAGAGAGAATCCGGCTCATCTGAAACTGCTGGAATCATGGTTGCGCAGCTACGAGCCACAGAAACTTTTCGATCAGAGCGGGCGGCTGATTCCAGAACTGCGAGAGCTTGCTCCGCTAGGCAATCGGAGGATCAGCGCGAATCCGCACGCCAACGGCGGACTGCTGCGCAAAGAGCTCGAGATGCCGGATTTCCGCAGTTACGCCGTGCCGATCGCGAAACCGGGAACCACCGAGGCGCAGCCCACCGACGTGCTGGCGCACTTTCTCGCCGAGGTGATGCGCAGAAATATGAAGACCTTCCGGGTCTTTGGTCCGGATGAGACCGCATCCAATCGGCTGCAGGCGATCTATGAAGCGAGCAAGAAGACCTGGCTGGAAGAATACAAACCGGAAGACGCCGATGGAGGCGAACTTGAGCCGGATGGACGGGTCATGGAGATGTTGAGCGAGCACACGCTCGAGGGCTGGCTCGAGGGTTATCTCCTGACAGGGCGGCATGGTTTCTTCTCCAGCTACGAAGCCTTTATTCATGTAATCGATTCAATGTTCAATCAGCACGCGAAGTGGCTGGAATCGAGCAAGAAGGAGCTCGACTGGCGTACCCCCATCAGTTCACTGAATCTTTTGATTACTTCACTGGTGTGGCGGCAGGATCACAACGGCTTTACCCACCAGGATCCGGGCTTTCTCGATGTGGTCACCAACAAGAGCGCAGCAGTGGTGCGAGTCTATCTCCCTCCGGATGCGAACTGCCTGCTCAGCGTTACCGACCACTGCTTGCGCAGCACCGACTACGTCAACGTGATTGTCGCTGACAAGCAGTCGCACCTGCAATACCTCGACATGGAGAGCGCCATCAACCATTGCACGAAAGGAATCGGCATCTGGGAGTGGGCCAGCACCGATGCCGGCGAAGAGCCGGATGTGGTGATGGCTTGTGCGGGAGACATTCCAACGATGGAGTCACTCGCCGCGGTTGCACTTCTACGCGAGCACTTTTCCGACCTCAAGATCCGTTTTGTGAATGTCGTAGATTTATATCGTCTGCAGCCAAATACGGAGCATCCGCACGGCCTTTCTGATCGCGACTTCGACTCGCTTTTCACTAAAGACAAACCGATTATCTTTAACTTTCATGCCTATCCCTCGCTGGTTCACAAGCTGGCTTATCGCCGGACGAATCACGACAACCTGCACGTCCGCGGCTACAAAGAGAAGGGCAGTATCAACACGCCCCTCGAACTGGCCATCTTGAATCAGATCGACAGGTTCAATCTCTCCATCGATGTGATCGACCGGGTTCCCCGCCTGTTGGACAAGGGAGCGCATGCAAAAGACCGGTTGAAGAATGAGATTATTGAGAATTTACAGTATGCGCATGAAAACGGCGTTGACCGGCCGGAAATTCGCAACTGGAAGTGGCCGTTCTGATGCACGTGAATGCCGGCGATCTAATACTTGCGGTGAACAGCGGGTCGTCTTCTCTGAAGATCCAGCTTTTTCAGGAATCGAACGGAGAGGAGACGCCGATTCTGAAGGGCTCGGCCGATGGCGTCGGTAAGGGCAATGGACGACTGCACGTTGCCGATGCGCATTCGCGGACCCTGCTCGACGAAAGTTATACCCTGCCAACCCAGACGCATGCGCTCACCGAGACGGTTCAGGCACTCTTGAAATTCGCTCACGCCGCACCTGCGTGCGTAGGTCATCGCGTGGTTCACGGCGGTCCGCATCTTCGCCGTCATCAGCGGGTAACCGATGATCTGCTCAAACGGCTGGAAGCGGCAAAGCACTTCGCTCCGCTGCATATTCCGGCTGCAATTGCTTTGATCAAAGAAGCTGAAAAGCTTCTACCCACAGCTGCCCAGTATGCCTGTTTTGATACTGCGTTCCATGCGCAAATGCCTGAAAGCTCGCGCCGCTTTGCGCTTCCCGACGAGCTCTACCGCAAAGGCGTCGAGCGTTACGGATTTCACGGGCTTTCCTATGAGTCCATCGTCCAGCGGTTGGGTGATCGCATTCCTCCTCGTATGATTTGCGCGCACCTGGGCAGCGGAGCGAGCCTGGCTGCGGTGCGCGAAGGCATTTCGATCGACACCAGCATGGGGTTGACGCCAACCGGCGGAATTCCCATGGCCACTCGCTCCGGCGATCTGGATCCCGGGGTGCCGATTTTTCTGATGCGGACGGAAAAGCTTGATGCCGACGGGTTAGAGAAGCTGGTGAATCACTTCGCCGGTCTGACTGCTCTTTCCGGGGGCGAAACCGATATGCAGCAATTGGAGGCTCGGGCGAAGCGCGGCGATCAAACGGCCGAACTCGCGATCGATATTTTTGCGACTGCGGTCCGCAAATACATCGGGGCTTATGCGGCGGAACTCGGCGGCCTCGATCTGCTGGTTTTCACCGGAGGCATCGGCGAGCATAGCGCCTCCATGCGTGAGCGCATCTGCCGCGGTCTTGAATTTCTTGGCATTGACCGTGCGGCCAACGGAGAATTTTCGAAAGTGGCTGTAATGAGCAGCCAAGAAGAAGTGCAGATCGCCCGTCACTGCCGAGATTTGATGCGGCAATAGCGGGCTGGTCGTTCGCCGAATTCGCCAACGTTCGCCGCTTCCAGAGCTAGCGGAAGTTTGCGGCATTCTTGCGAGAGCGTTTCACTCCAGCGCGCAATCCGGCGGCAATTATTTTCTGATATCCGGCCGAGTCGAGGGATTCGATGACGGCGCCGGCAATGCCGCCGGGGGTAACGGCTTCCTGCAATAGTTCTTGCAGCGACGAGGCGCCCTTTCGCCAGGCCGCGATCCCATCGGCCAGCGCGTGTGCGGCGGCGACGCTGGCGATCTTACGGTTTAATCCGAGTGCTTCTGCTGCCGCTGTCAGCGCTGCCAGAGCGTGATAGCCGTGACTGCTGGAAAAAGTCACGGTGAAAGCGTCAAACTGTTTCTCGGGAATTTCGACAACGGAACCAACAGAAAGAAACAGTTTTCGCACCTCCTTGCGCTTCACCGAAGAAATTCCATGTCCGAAAGCCAGCGCCGTAAGACCATGCCCGCTGCGGCACACCGGACTCGGCATCGCCCTCATCCAGAGCACCGGTTCCCTCAGCGCTGATCGCAATCTGGAAAGAGAAATTCCGGCTGCCAAGCTGACCGCGATCATTTTCCGTCTGATCGGTTGCGCCGCAATTTCCTTCAGCAGGCCGGAGACGGAATCAGGCCGCACGGCGATGATGAGCACACCTGCTCTTTCCACCGCCCGGGCAAGCTTTGCTTCGGTCTCCACTCGATATTGGCGCTTTAGCGCCCGAAGCTTTTCCGGATTACGATCGTGCACTACGACCGGGCAATCGCGGTTAGCCAGCCGCAAACCGGCAATGAGCGC
>JASHTD010000165.1 GCA_030040725.1 Candidatus Sulfotelmatobacter sp.
CTTGGCAGCAATGCCATGCCCGGCGGAGCCTGCCCCGGCTGGTACATCAACCGCGAACCATTTCTCGATGTCATCCGCATGCACCGCGCGTCGGTCAACAACATCAACAAATCAAACGTCCCGAACTCACTTTACGAATCCAGCAAGCAGTGCTGGGACGAAGCTCTCGCCCACGGCGAAAAACACGGCTATCGGAATTCGCAAGTCACCGTGCTCGCCCCCACCGGCACCATCGGCTTCATGATGGACTGCGATACTACCGGGGTGGAGCCGGACCTCGCGCTCGTGAAGTACAAAAAGCTCGTTGGCGGGGGGATGATAAAGATCGTCAATCAGACGGTGCCGTCGGCGCTGTTCAAGCTGGGCTACACGCACGAGCAGGCCGACGCGATTGTTTCTTACATCGATGCGACGGGAACGATTGAAGGCGCGCCCAATATCAAAGACGAACACCTGGCGGTGTTCGATTGCTCGTTCAAGCCGGCGAAGGGAACGCGGTCGATCGCATACATGGGGCATCTGCGGATGATGGCGGCGACGCAGCCGTTCATCTCCGGCGCGATCTCGAAGACAGTGAATCTGCCGGAGAATGCTTCCGTCGAAGACATCATGGAAGCGTATCTGCAGGCATGGAAGCTGGGGCTGAAGGCAGTCGCGATTTATCGCGACGGATGCAAGAAGTCGCAGCCGTTGTCGGCGGCAGGAACCAAGACAGCCGAAGGCTCTTCTGCCCGTGTAGGGACAGCCGCCTCGGCTGTCCATCAGGAAGAAGAAAATCTGAACGCTCCGCCGCGTGCGGTGCGGCACAAGCTGCAGGAAGAGCGCGCGTCGATCACGCACAAGTTCAATATCGGAGGGCATGAGGGATACATCACAGTCGGGCTTTATCCGAATGGAGAGCCGGGCGAGTTGTTCATCACCATGGCAAAAGAAGGATCGACGGTCAGCGGCCTGATGGACAGCTTCGCGTTGACCGCATCGATTGCGCTGCAACACGGCGTGCCCTTGCGGCTGCTGTGCGAAAAATTTGCGCACACGCGGTTTGAGCCGAGCGGTTGGAGCGGCAATCCGGATATTGGGTTTGCCAAGTCGATCATGGACTACATCTTCCGCTGGCTGCAGTTGCGGTTTTTGACGGGGCAGCAGCAGATGCTGTTTGAGAATCTGCGGCTGAAGCCGTCGGTTGTCGGTCCTCAGTCGTCGGAGATCGCCGACCCCGATGGCGTGTCGGGTTCGCGGCCGACGACCGAAGACCGAAGACTTGGGTCTGGTTCCATCCATGCGGCGGACGCGCTGGCGGGGATTGTGGATTTGGGAGACGCTCCGACATGCAGCTTCTGCGGCAGCATTATGACGCGGAATGGAAGCTGCTACCGCTGCAGCAGTTGCGGAAGCACGAGCGGGTGCAGCTAGGACACCGAGGTTTTATTAGTGCCAGTGCGCGCGTGCGCTCCGGTCGGCCCTTTCCGGTCCAGAGTGCCAGGATGGGACGCGCCGCTCCTCGGTGCAGCGTCCTTGGCTGTTCAATGTTCGTTCCGCGTTCGATAATCGGACCATGGGGGTGGGGCGACGTGAACCACGTACCGGAAGGGACACTGCGCCGACTGCGATCGTCTGGGGCCTCCGAGGCTGACCCGGAGGGTGGGGTGTGGCTAGGAAGCGACATTATCTTTAAGGATGAGGGCGACTGGTTTGAATGCAGGCCGGCTAACGATAAGGCGCGGGAGTTCCTTCAGGCCGCGAAGGGCGGGTCTCCCGCGAGTTTTCTGCGCGGGCCTGGCTTTGCCGTCGCACGGTCGCGCCGCCGTCAAATTATGCGCGATGCGCGGAGGGCCGGGCTCACGGTTGAGGAGTTCTGAACGTTCTCATCAAGCGGCCAGCGCTCGAATCCCGGAGAGCGTAGTGTCCGGGTGCGACGAAATCGAGGAGTTTCAGATCACGGAGCACTTGTAGTTGCTGCCGCATCTTAGGCCGAACGTTTTGATTCTGCGGGTGCAAATCCTGCAGGTCCGTTTCGAGCCTGTATAGTTCTTGTAGTGAGAAGTGCGATTTGCCGAGACGGCGGATTGCTTGGAGTACGTCGAGTGTCCAGCCGCGCAGCGATGGTGGAAGTTTGGCTAATTCCCGTATTCGCGAGTACTCCGCTCGGACTTGGCCTTTCTCCAGCGATGCTCCGGACGAGATCACCGGAATCTTGCCATCGGCTGGTATTTGGCCCAGAAGAATGTTGCATCCGACCCATCCCGCTCGCCTAGCGCTGGGGCCGAGTGGCTTGCGCTTCTCGATCACGCTTTCGGTGAGGAACACTCTCGGGATTAACAGCAGATTCTGAACGAGCCAGGTGCTTGAGTACTGCATAAGAAGCAAGTTGGGTGTTCTATCCCCCCGAATTGACGCAATCATGGTTTGGTAGGCTGCGTCGACAACCTTTGCGGAGTTCCAGCCCTTGCCACTCTTCAGTTGAAACGGCTGCTTGCATTCCGGGCATTGGAAGTCGACCGCCGGGAAGTTGGCCTTTGACCCGATCAGGCGATCTGAGCTGCAAGCCGCGCAATACAGCTCGCGCATGCACCAGTCCTCGCTCAGGACCCTGGCGACTTGGGTCGCAGCGGTGTATTTTGAAGCGAGATCGACCCTACATTGCAGATTCATATAGGCTGGCGTCGCTTCCTCTGGTGCGTCCCACCTTCCTTTTTTACCAGCTGCTCTGGCAAAGAATGAGCGATATCGGCTGTCGCGGAAGCCGAAGAGGAAATGTACATCGCCATCCTTACACGTTCTGTAAAAGATCCTTCTTCATGGACTAGATCTATGAGCTTGTCTCTGAGGACGACGCCGTCTTCCACCGTCAGATAGCGCGCCTTGGCCGTTGCGTAGAGCTTGTCCCCAAATTTGGTGCGAATGTCCTCGCTCGGCGTGACGCGGGTAATGTCAGCCAAAAGCTTGTAGTGGTCGTGAGCGTCTATGTATTTGCTAAGCGAGGCGACGTAGTCAGGTAGGGTGTCGGGCATAACTCGTCGAAGGAACCGAGTATATCGCGGGATAGTCGCTCGGCGGTACTTCTTGCTGGTTTGAGTGGGGACTGTTCCGAGGGCTTCGGGCGTAGTTTTGTGCAGAGCTCATGCAGCGCCCGATCAGAGTCGATAACAGCCGTCCCGCCAGTGTGTGGGACACTGCGCGCACGCTGGGTGTTTCCAAGAAGCGCACGGAAGAGATCATTCGCGAAGCCGGGCACAGAATTCACAGGGATGCGAATACAGGGGAAGTTGTGATTGAGTTCATGAGAAAGCCTGCTGGAAAACGTAACTCCCGCAATGGTGCGAAAGCCCATAGAAAAGCATCGTCCAGCCGCAAAGCCGCGCGTCGATAAGGATTCGGTTTTTCTCAAAAGTCCCCGCAAAGCAGGTTCCTCACCGATCCTTTGGATCAGTTCGGAATGACACGACTACGGGGCCCGCGTGGCGCGGCTGAAAGCTTGAAATCGCCCGGTAGGAAGATCTCCACAGAAAAAAGTGGGCGGTTGTGACGGATGAACTTTT
>JASHTD010000166.1 GCA_030040725.1 Candidatus Sulfotelmatobacter sp.
AGAATGAGAAATGTGGCGGCGAAGAAAATTATGAATGCCGACCACTGAAGACTCAGAGTCTGGCGATAAACGCTTTCATATCCGAGCGAGCCGAACCAGAGAAGATTGATGTAGTAAGAAAGAGCCGTGCCGCTGCTGAAGATCAGAAAAGCAATTATGGCAACAATGATGAGAAACCGGCGGCGGTGGGAGGGAGGACGACTGGGCCAGTCAATGGACTCGTGCATTACGCGACTTCGCTTTCTCCAAGCTTTTTATTGGATTTCAACTTGAAGGGAATTGTACCGCGTTTCGCACCGGGAGAATCCAACAGTCAGCCGGCGAGCACGGATGTTGCGCGCGAGCGTTCCCGATAGAGCGACTGCTCAACCTGACGAGACATCGCTTCGAGGTCGAGAACTCTCCCTAGAAAATCCACAACCTCGCAGGATGCTTTCTGAGGAGCCTCGACCACATCGGTATAGGCAAGATAGAGCACGCCCATATTCGGCTGCTTGGCCAGCCAGGAGTGGACGTCACGGAGATGCCGCTCGAATGCGGCAATGACCGATGCTTTTGCAGCAGGAGCAACTTGCTTGCCGAGGCGTTCGAGCATTCTATCTTGCGAAGCGACGACCTCTTCGAGCGGACGGCGCATAAAAATGATTTTGTATTCGTGCTGATCAGAGAGCGACGACAACAAAGAGGAAACTACTTTCACTCCTTTTCCCTCCGCCTCAGCGATGATTTCGGGAGTTCGAGACAGCGATTTCACCGGCGTCCACTCGCAGTATCCGCGAGGATTATTTGGATCGGGGAGACGCAGCCCGTCGGTGAGCAGAGGCAAGCCTCCCGCGGCGAGCATCTGCATCATTAATGAAGTGCCGGATCGCGGAATTCCCGAAACCACAGTGATCATCGGCATGCACCTGTGGGAGCGGTTATTCCGTCGAAAGTTGTCAAAGGGGGCCGGCTCGTGACACTGCGCTTCACATCCTGCAGCAAACTGTCCAGTCGAAGGCGGGAATTCCTCTCCGCGAGCGATGACTCCACATGTGCATGAGCAATCTTCAGCAGGCCGCGCCGGGTTTGTGCCGCCGTGTTTTGGGGGAGCGGCGCTCTCTCATTCGGATCAGTCTCGAGATCAAACAAATGCTCGTGACCACGATTGAAGTCGATCACCAGCTTATATTGCCGGTCACGCACGGCTAACAGTCGCGATCCCATTCGGCTCTGGAGAGAGAACGGGTTCTTGCAGTCGAAGATGCACTCGATCAGGGCAGGAGCATGCCAATCCTCCTGTGCCTCAATCTGCCGGCAGTAGCTCGTTCCGTAAAATGCATTTGGGATCGGCGTGCTGAGAGCATCGAGAACTGTGGGCGCGAGGTGAAGCAAGCTGAACGGAGAGTTCACCAGCCTGGGCTGCGCGCCGGGAATTCGCAGAACGAGAGGAACACGGATCAGTTCCTCAGTAAGTTTCGATGGCGCATGATAACGACCATCGTGTTCCAGAAACTCCTCTCCGTGATCGGCGGTAAGTGCGAAGCAACAATTGTCCCATGATTTCAATTGCCGAAGGATCTCGACCAAACGCGCCACCTGCGTGTCCACCCAGCAAATTCCGGCGTCATAGAGCTTCACGACGCTTTCGCGCCGGCGCCTGAGCCTCCTGCTCCCCAAATCGTTGCGATTCCAGCAAGCATTGAGGTAGCGCGCCTGGGAGGGGGTTACGCTTCCGTTCCCCATGTTCTCTGCATTCTCAGGCATGGGATAGTAAGGCGAGTGAGTATCCATCAAATGCAGCCATAGGAAAAATGGCTGCCCATCCCTCGCAGCCAGCCAGTCTCGCGCGTGATCCACGATTATGTCTGCGGTGGGAAATGGGCGCAGCGACTTTAAGGGTTGGTTCGTGCGCTCTGCAAGCCGCTGGCAATACTGGAAATACAACTCGGCATAGATCGGCCCCAGTCCCAGGCGATGGCAGAGCTGGTCAAGTTTCCGATTTGCCCGTGAACGAAGGTTATTTTCATCTTCGGGCGGATGCACGGATCGCGGGGTGCAATTCGACTCTGCATCAAAAAAGTCGCGAAAGGTATCAAAGGCGTGGTCATAGCCAAACTGCCTGGAGACATAGGGATTGGCTGCCGCGAAACAGGCAGTGGCGTAACCCTCTTCCTTGAGCACGGAGACGAGAGTTGGTTCATCAGGAGCCAAGCCGACAACGTCGCGTCCTAAAGCGAGCGGGTAACGTGAGGCGAGGATCGAAGGCAGCGAATAGTAAGTCGGCACTCCTGCGACGATCGCGTTTCTGAAAACCCAACTTTCGGGGGCGAGCGTATCGAGGAAGGGCGTAGTAGGGTGAGCGTATCCGAGGAAACCGCAGTGGTCGGCGCGTAAACAATCGACGGTGACCAGAACCAGAGAGGATCGCGAGCGGATCACAATCTGCCTCCGCTGGCGGCCGGGGGAAAATCTGCGGGTTGCTGCGTGGCCGCTAGGACGACAGAGCCGGCGTGACCCTCGCACTTGGCCTGGGTAGCCATTCGATAAAGGTCCGCATCGTGCACGTACAGGAGGTCAGGATACTCGGCTTCGAGAACGGTGAGGAATCGATCTAACAATTTCAAAGTGGGGGTTCGAAAGTTGCATAGCGAGGAGTGAAGGTTGATCGCATGCATGGAGACGACAGCCGGCAAATTCCGATCAAGCCTTTGCCGGGCTTGTCGAAGACATTGCTCCAGCGAAAAAGCCGAGCGTTCGGTCGCGGGCTCGAAGTCGACATTGCGGTAAATTCTCAGGATCCCCTGGCGGTCGACATGAGTGGGCAGAGATCCGCCGCTTCCGTTCTGTACAATCCGAATCCCACGGGCTGCCCAAGCTCGAAAGGTATCTTCGTTTGCGCGATATCCAGGCGCACAGGCCGAAAGCGCGGGAATCCCAAACATTTCGTGGAAAAGTTGCGCCGACTCGCAAATCAATCGATCCTGCGACGACGCGTCCAGGAACTGCTTTCGTCCGGGGTCCCAGTATTCGTATCCAACCCACGGCATGCGCCAATAGATGTAGGGGGTCTCCGATTTCCAGAGAGTTCGCAGAAGCGCGGCGTTGTTCTGGTTTCTTCCGAGTTCTCTCTCCAGGGCGGAGCGGCAGAAATGTGTCGTTCCGTGCAGTGCGGGATAAAAGACGCCGTCTGCAATTCCTTTGCGATAGGAGTCGAAAAGTCCGGGCCTTTTCCATCTGCCGGGTAATCCTTGTGCCAAAGGTTGAAGGTGAAGATTCTGAAAGCCATCGGATGCGGCTTTCGGAAAATCCACGTTACTTACGACAAAATTCATCACGACACAAGGAGGGCGGCCGGTCGAGTCATGGTGGCGCTGCAACGTCTGACGCAGGGCGCAAACGTCTTCAGCTGTCTCGAGAGTGTAGAAATCGTAAGGTTGCTCGCCCAGCGAGAGCCCTGCTGCGCGCAACACGTCAAATCCTTCGCGGTCGCGCACTCCGATCCGGCCCCAGTCGTCGCTCTGCAAAAGAACCAGCGGACGACCGAACTTGAGGGCCTTCGGCGATTCCCATTTCTTCATCCGGATTTTGAGAGTGGCTAGCATACCGCTGGATCTATCTTTAACATCAGGACTCCAGGACTTCGACCCTGTAAGGGAAGATCTCAGCCGGTCGGCTCGAGGTAACCCAGTTGCCTTAAACGTTCTTCGATCATTCGAGCCTCTGCTTCATCCATTTCCTGGGCTTGTTCATCCACCAGCGAGCGGAGAATGAAGACGAATAAGTCTTCGAGAGTGGCAAAGTCCTTGCCATATTTTTTTTCGGCCAAGGAGCAAAGATCGGCGGGAAGCCTGATCTCACGCAAGGATTCCGGCATGCGGCACCTCCGGGGTTCCGCCAAGAAATCCGCGGATTCGGGCGCAAAGCGCACTGAGAATAATTCGGTCATCGGAATCCAAGCCGAACAGCAACATCCCGCCTGCAAAAACCAGGTACGATACAGCGATTGCTGCGGCGATCCAAATTGCGTTGAGGTCCCGGTAACCGGAATAACGAAATAAAGTGAGGAGGAAAGTTACAGCTACAGTTGGCAACACCAGGGCCAGGTAGCTCCGATTAAAGGGTGACATTCTCAAGGTGTGGCGCACTTCAACGAGATACCAAAGATTGGTCACAATGTTGACGATGCAGCCGACCAGCGCCGCAGCAATTAATCCCAGCAATGGGATCAGAGCCAGGTTTAGCAGGACCGCGGCAGCCGCCATAACGATTTGCACCCGGATGAGACGACGCTCGTTACCCGACATTAGGAGCAGAAATCCAACCGATCCGACCCCGCAGTTCACCACTTGCCCCAGAGTCCCAATCACGAGAACAGGCCAGCCGGCTTCGAACCCGATGCCAAAAAGCCGCATCAGAGATGATGGGTAAAGAACGATCACGGCCGCAAGCGGGATGGTTAAGCCGAGAATCCACTTAGTAAGAGTCTGAAATAGCCGATGCAGCAGGTTATGTTCCCCACGCGCATGAAGTTCGGCAATGATCGGCGAAAAGATCTGATTTACGGTGGAGAGGATGATAGGCACGACAGCTACCACTGCAGTAGCGGTGGCATAGATACCCACGCGGCGCGCATCAAGAAAGAATCCGAGCATAACCGTGTCAGCCTGACCGAGCAGAAACTCCAGTACGCCGACGCCAAAAACCGCCGCAGAAAATTGAATGACCTCCCGCTCCATGTGGTGTAGGTCCCCTGTAGACCGGCGAGCAGTTGGAGGCATGAGCCTCCAGAGCGCACAGAACAAAAGGAACATGGTGACAGCGGAACCGACTACCTGGGCGGCAATATAGCCGCGAAGGCCAGCGCCCATCGCTAACAAAGCCACCGCCAGAATCATCATCAGTGGCGTACCGATGAAATTGGTAATCACAGTGCGCCGAGTCACCTCCTTAAACCCGGCCAGCGCCTGCCCACAAAACGTGGCCAGAACACTGGTCAGCAGCAGCACTGCGAACATGGGCATATAACGGCTTAGGGCAGGGGTGTGATACAGGCGGTCAGAAATCCAATGAGATACCAAGAGAGTCGCAGCGCCCAGGAGCGTGCCCATTCCGACCAAAAATAAGATGCTGCGTCCGAGGAAGCCCCTGAGATAAGCCAGCTTTCCGGTCCCCACATAAGCAGCCACAAAACGCGATGCCGTGATTGGCAAACCCATGGCCGCGAGCAGACCCGTCAGGCTGACTACCGTCATTCCCAAGGCGTACACGCCTAAGGCCTCAGGACCTAACCTGCGCGCGACATAGATCTTGAAGAGCCAACCGATTCCGGCAGTGAATACCGTTCCCGCGAAAAATACGGCGGACTGGCGGGAAATCGTTCCCATCTCACTGCGGAACTTGAGCGATTCGATGCCGCGATCGGTGTGGGGATGAGTATCGTTCCCAGACGTCGGGTGCTCGATGGGTTCTAGATCGGCTGGCGCAGCACTCACAGGTTACTGATTAACAGAAGGAATCCAAGCCCACAAGTGATTATGCGGAAGCGCCTGGTCGCGTGATGCGAGCGGTTTTTACATCTGCCCCGCGCGGCTGGTCTCGGGCGTGGTAGCCAGATGCAACACGGCCGCAGCAGCCGTGAAGCGAACTTCCCGCTTCGTATCGTACATCGAGGCCTCAATCTCGGCGCGCAATTTGCGATCGCCTCGCTTTGAGATCGCTTCGAGAGCAGCAACGCGGACCATCCAGTTATTGTCTCGTGTGGCGTTTACCAGCGCTTTTGCGCTGTCGGGATCCGGGTCGTGAGTGAGCATGGTCGTTGCAGCTGCTTTGATGGGTGAGGAGTCATTCTTCAAAACTGTGCGCAGTGCATCCCAGCCCATGCCGGCATACGGAATGTAGCCGATGCCTTGCTCAAAGCCCATCTCGGCCAGCTTTTTGGGATCGTGCAAGATTGCGGTTTGCTGCGCGATGAAGCTCTCGCTGCCCTTGCGCTCACCGGTAAGAATTTCATAGTAGATTTCGAAACCGTCCTTATCCTTCATCTCGTGCAGAGCGCGAGCCGCGGCGAGAACCACTGGAATTTCTTTGTCGGTCAGAGCTTGTTTGAGTTTAGGAATGGACAAACTGGAGCGCATCTGCCCGAGCGCAGTTGCGGCAGCGGTGCGAACTTCAGGGTTGGGGTCCACTAACGCGTGTTCGGCCAAATCCGCAGCCTTGCGGTTTTCGACAACAAGGCCGAGAACGCGTACAGCCTCAACTCGCTCTTCCAGACTCGATGAGTTCACACCGGAAACGATAAGTTTCCATGCGACTTCTTCTCCGGTTACGGCACGGGCTTCAGTCGCCTGGGAAAAGACGAGCAGCGCGATGAAGATCATTACTGGCGCTCCCCGCGCGTTTGACCTGGGCATGATGGCCTCCATCGGAGGGGGAGTATATATGATACGTACTACTGGAAACCTGCTGCGTCAGGTTCGAGCCGGAGCCTCGGCACCTTCTCGGTGGGCCACTCTTGCCGGCGCAGGGCGTTGAGGCTATGGTAAAAACGCTCAGGCAGATTCTCCTGGCTATTCATTGGAGGCATTTCCATTCATGGAGATCGTTCAGTGGCTGCCGCCCGATGCCGTGAAGATTGTGCTTGTTCTTTTTCTGTCCTTTCTGGTTGGGCTGGAACGAGAGGAGCATAAGGCGGCAGCCGGATACTACGCATTCGGCGGAGTCCGAACATTTCCGTTGATTGGATTGATCGGCTATTCGGTTGCGCTGCTTTCTGGCACTCAACTCATTCCTCTCACGCTCGGCTTCCTGGTCGTGGGCAGTTTCCTGCTGCTTTCTTACTGGCACAAGCTTTCCTGTTCGGAAGCTGCCGGCGTCACTTCGGAAATGTCAGGTCTTGCGACGTTCCTGGTGGGCGCTCTGGTTTACTACGGACACTTTTGGATCGCCACAGCGTTGAGCGTGGCGAGCCTGATGTTGCTGGAGCTCAAATCGGCTCTGGAAAAGCTGGCTGACCGTATCCCTTCAGAAGATATCTTCACCTTCGCGAAATTCCTGCTGCTCACCGCAGTTATTCTGCCCATCCTGCCGAATCAGGAATTTGGCCGCTTTCATATCAATCCCTTCAAGACCTGGCTCGTGGTTGTGGCCGTGAGCACGATTTCTTATGGCAGCTATGTGCTACAGAAAGTCACGAAAGAACGCGGCGGGGTGGTGCTGGCAGCGATTCTTGGCGGAGCGTATTCATCTACGGTAACTACGGTTGTCATGGCTCGGAGAGCCGCACGCGAGGAGCGGCCTCATCTTTTTGCGGGCGGAATTCTGATCGCATCCGGCGTCATGTATCTCCGTCTGGTCGCACTGGTTGCACTTTTTAACCACCGACTCGTGGTGACGCTTGCCCCGGCGTTTCTGGTGCTGGCGGGAGCAGCGATTGGCGTCGGCTGGTACTGGTCGCGCCAGCCCGACTCCTCGATGGCTGAAGTCAAACGCGAGTTTGAACCAAAAAACCCTCTCGAACTATTCGCGGCGTTTGGTTTCGCAGCGCTGTTCCTGGCCATGCTGGTGGCCACGCAACTGGCCGTCACTTACCTGGGCAAAGCTGGGGTCGATACGCTCGCGGCCATCATGGGAGTCACCGATGTGGACCCGTTCATCATGGGCATGACGCAGGCAGCCGGCGCGCTCACACCGTTAAAGGAAGCAGCGGCAGCGGTGATGATTGCGGCGGCGAGCAACAATCTTATAAAAGGCATCTATGCATATGGTCTGGCGGGAGGGAGAACGAGGATACAAGCGTTCGGCCTGTTGGCCGGTCTTGCAGCGATCGGCCTGGTACCGCTGTTGTGGATCTGAACGCAACCTTCAGCGCAAAATAAAGAGGTAAAGCACGGCCGATGAACACACCTGAGAGCTAGGGTCAAAAACCTATCTCGCGGTCGAAAACCGGATTGGTTCATCCCGAGTTGGGTCGCTTTTTGCACCGACGCTCAGGCAAGCCGTAGCGTTCGGCGGTCAAGATCTTGTCCGCGCTGACGCCTACGCCCATGCGGAACT
>JASHTD010000167.1 GCA_030040725.1 Candidatus Sulfotelmatobacter sp.
CTCAACCGCAGGAACTGAATATTAACCAGTCTCTGCGTGTCGATGTCGCGCTGAAGATCGGGGCAGCTACTCAAGTTGTGCAAGTGCAAACCGACTCGGCCCAAGTGGAAACCGTAAACCCCACAGTCGGTGGAACCGTCACGGGCAAACCCATTCAGGACCTTCCGCTCAATGGGCGCGAGGTCTTGGATTTGGCCTTTACCCAGCCTGGAGTGCTGCCGGCACCCCTGACGGGATATGGTTCGGAGAAATCCGGTGAATTTGCGGAAGGCTTTACGGTCGCAGGCGGGCGGCCGGATGCAGTGACTTACCTGCTCGATGGGGGCCTCAACAATTCTGTCACAAGCAACAACGTCGTGTTCGACCCCAACCCCGATACGGTAGACGAGTTCCGTATCTTGACCAACAACTACACCGCCGAATACGGGCGCAACGGCGGCGGGACCGTCACCGTTGTTACGAAGTCCGGCACCAACGCACTGCACGGTAGTTTGTTTGACTATCTACGGAACGACGCCTTCAACGCCAACGATTATTTTGACAATGAACTGGGGCAGCCGCGCCCGGTACTGAAGCGTAATCAGTTCGGAGGCACGTTCGGCGGGCCGATTATCAAAGATCGCATGTTTTACTTTTTCGGGTACCAAGGGCAGCGCCAAATCTCTATCGTTCACGGACAGGCTGTGACCACGTACACCCCCGCCGAACTGGAAGGCAATTTCTCTCAGGCAGTAAACGGCAGCCCCGATCCCAACGTCGTTGCTTACCTGCAAGCCCATCCGTATTTTCAATCCAACCCGGCTCTGGCCAATCAGGGCATCATCGATTCCAGCAAGATTAATCCCGTGGCAAAGGCCTACATTAGCGCAGGCCTGGTCCCAACCTCTCCGAACGGGCAGTTACTTCCCGAAGGCAGAGCCTTTGACAATGTCAATCAATACATTGGCAAGCTCGATGTCTACGCCACGCCGG
This sequence comes from Candidatus Sulfotelmatobacter sp., assembly GCA_030040725.1. Lineage (GTDB taxonomy): Bacteria > Acidobacteriota > Terriglobia > Terriglobales > Acidobacteriaceae > Sulfotelmatobacter. The sequence continues at coordinate 973 of JASHTD010000167.1, forward strand.
TTGACCGGTTATCCCTTACCATAGGTTCCAATCAGGAGCCAACCGGAACCCCGCTAGGGGTCTTCCCTACGGTATTAGGATTTCCCGAGGATACTTCGACTACCAATCAATTTGCGAACCTGGCCTATACCAAAACATTTTCCTCGGCGCTGCTCAACGAAGCTCATCTCACGGCCAATCGTTTTTACCAAACTGCCTCAGCAGGAAGCCAACCACCTGACCCGGCGGCATTGGGCGTGAACATCAACTCCGATCTTCCATTCGCACCGCCCATTATTCAACTCTTGAGCAGCAATCTGGTTCTTGGTTTCGATCCCAACTTGCCTCGCACGAAGGCGGACAACAGTTACGGCATCTCGGACACGCTCACCTGGACCAGAGGGCGGCACACGATCAAGACTGGTGGACGGTTTGCCATCATGCAAGAGAACTCGGTCTATGCGTACGCGACTAACGGATGGTTCTTTTTTTACGGAACGCAGACCACTGTTGGCTCAGGAACGGATCTGGCCGACTTTCTCTTCGGGGCTCCGGACGAATACCAGCAATATCCGCGAGCCAATAACAACGAGCACCAGAAGCAGTATTCGTTGTTCGGACAGGATGAATGGAAGGTAACACCGCGTCTGGTGCTGACCCTAGGCCTGCGGTGGGAATACACCAGCCCAGAGGCGGACGTTCACGGGCACAGCTACAGCCTTATCCCCGGACTGCACTCCACCAGATTTGAATACGCGCCACCAGGTCTGGTCGTTCCCGGAGACCCGGGCGCGCCTAATGGCTGGTACTTTCCCGACCGCAAAGACTTTGCGCCGCGTTTTGGTTTTGCCTGGGACCCCTTTGGCAACGGTAAAACCAGCGTCCGCGGCGGCGGAGGCATGTTTTACGACACGCTGAACGGTTGGATGTCGGATTGGAACAACGGTGTCCCACCCTGGTGGTCTTCCTCCGATCTCTTCTTCGGCGCCTCACCGACCAATGCGCAAAACACATCCTTGTCCTTTCCGTACCAGGCCGCAGGTGAGCCCGACCCATTTCCTTCCAGGATTCCACCCCCCAATTTCAACTTTGCCGCCGCCGGTTACTTGCCTTTCGGCTACGGAAATAATTTTGTCTCAGCGCATCTGAAAACGCCGTACATCTACCAATACAACCTAAGCGTGCAGCGGCAGTTGGGTAACAGCCTGATGGCCGAGCTAAGCTACGTGGGAAGTTCCTCCCACAAGTTGCTCACCTGGATGGATATCAATCCGGTCCTTCCCTCGACCTGCGGGCAGCCTAACGGATGCAACAATCTGCTGAACGTGGAATTGGGACTCACACCCCTAAATGGGTATGCTCCTTTACCGCAAACTTTTGCTGGGCTGAACGATGCGAACTATAACGGCATGCTGGCCAGCCTTACAAAACGGACCGGCAACTTTCGCAACCTCGGCGACATGTATTTCACTGCCTCCTATACGTGGTCGCATAACTTCGACAACGGATCGGGCTTCAACCAGCGCAGCCTGGAGATTCCCTACTTCGAACCGCATCGGTTCTATGGCAACGCCGACTTCGATATGCGAAACCGAATCGAAGTCAGCGGGGGTTGGGACCTCCCGTTCGACCATCTCTGGGCGACCGGGCCCAAACGACTGACCAGCGGCTGGAGCCTCGATCCGATCGCCTACTATCAGTCCGGTGTTCCGCTCGATTTCTATGCCGACACCGCGAGCCCCGAGTCGGGTCTCGCGGGTCCTTCGGGCTATGGGGACCCGCAGTTGATCCGCCCGGATCAGGTTGCTCCGTCGATTCAAACATTTGATCCTCATAAGATTCAGACACTGACGAATCCGACTGCCGGCGTGCAGGCAACGGGAAACTTTTTCTTCAATCCTGCCGACGTCATAGCGAATCCGTGTATCAACGCCAACAACTGTCCTATCGGATTCTACGGAAGCTATCGGCGCGATTCCTTGGCCGGTCCTACACGATTCAATTTTGATTTGGCACTGGAGAAAAGCACCTATTTCGCTGGCGAAAAGCTGAAGTTGCTGTTCCGCGTGGAGGCCTTCAACATTCTGAATCACACGCAATTTCAGAACCCGGGCAGCACAGAGGTCAGCGATCCGAATCTGGGATTGATTTCCACCACATTCGATCCGCGAATTCTGCAACTTGCTCTGAAGCTGAGTTTCTGATTGGTGATGAGATCAGGAGGGGAGATGATTGCAGCGTGCTGGAGCGCAGCAAATGAGTAACAGAGATCGCGAATTAGGGATGGACCGCACGATCACGCGGCGCGATTTTCTGAATGGTGTAAGTATCGGCATTGGAGCATCGCTGCTGCCAGGGAAGTCCGCCTGGCTTGAGGTCTTTGGCGTCGAAGAGCCGACCTTCGCGCCAGAAAAGAGCCCCGATTACTACCCACCTGCCAAGACTGGGATGCGCGGCAGCCACGACGGCTCCTGGGAAGTAGCGCACGGGCTGCGCGATGGTCAGACCTGGCCGGATGCCGTCGATGAAAAGGAATCCTACGATCTTGTGGTCGTGGGAGGTGGCATCAGCGGGCTTGCCTCTGCCTACTTCTTCCGCAAGTTCGCCGGAGCGAACTCGAAGATTCTGATTCTCGATAACCACGATGATTTCGGCGGACATGCGAAGCGCAACGAGTTCAAGGCTGGCAATCGTCTTCTTCTTGGTTACGGAGGCACGCAGTCTCTGGAGGCACCACATCATTACAGCAAGGAAGCATTCGGACTGCTGCAGGAACTGAACGTCGATGTCGACCGCTTCCACAAGTATTTCGACCAGAGCCTCTACAAAAGCCTGGGATTGAAGCGAGCGACCTTCTTCGATAAGGAGACATTCGGGGTCGACATGCTGTTACCTGGCTTTGGCACGCATTATCTGGGGGTTGAATATCCTCACGAGATTCTGGCCAAGATTCCGATTTCCGAGCCTGCCCGCCAGGATCTGTCCCGGCTGCAGACAGCGACGGTGGACTACCTGTCCGGTCTCAGTCCAGAAGAGAAGCGGCGCAAGCTGATTAAGACGAGCTACAAGGACTACCTGTTGCAGTATGTCAAGGTTCACTCCGATGTCATCAAGATTTTCCAGTCGGCACCACATGGGCTCTACGGAGTAGGTATCGATGCTGTATGTGCGTGGGACTGCCTCCAGATGGACTATCCAGGGTTCAAGGGGATCAAGCTGCAAAGCACCGAAGACAGCCCGGAACAAGCCGAGCCTTACATCTTTCACTTTCCGGATGGCAACGCGTCGGTCGCACGGCTGCTTGTGCGTTCGCTTGTGCCGGGTTCTGCGCCCGGAAGCACCATGGAAGACATAGTCACCGCGAGAATGAACTACGCGCGACTGGACAATCCCGGCTCCACAGTCCGGATTCGCCTGAATAGTACGGTAATTCGGGCCAGACATCTTGGCGATCCTCAAACCGCCACTGAAGTGGCGATTACCTATGTTCGCGGCGGAAAGGCACGCAGCATTAGAGCGGCACACTGTGTGCTTGCCTGTTACAACATGATGATCCCTTACCTCTGTCCTGAGATGTCCGTCGGGCAGAAAGAGGCGCTGGCTTACGCAGTGAAAATTCCGCTGGTATACACCAACGTTCAGATCGCAAATTGGCAAGCATTCCAAAAACTCGGCCTGAGCGGCATTTATGCTCCGGGAGGCTACTTCAGTTCCGTTTCACTCGACTTTCCGGTATCGATGGGGGAATATCGGTTTCCCAGCAAGCCAGATGAGTCCTGTCTCCTGCACCTCATGCGCACGCCTTGCCAACCCGGCTTACCTTGTAAGGAGCAGTACAAAGCCGGCCGCTGGGATTTGTTCGCGACGCCATTTGACACCTTCGAGCGGAACATCCGTGACGAACTTGGACGGATGCTGGCCGAAGGAGGATTCGATTCTGCTCGCGATATCCAAGCGATCACCGTAAACCGCTGGCCGCACGGTTACGCGTATGAATACAATGCACTATTCGAACCGCTCGACCGTCCCGATTCTGAGCGGCCGTGTGTGGTTGGCCGCCGCCCCTTCGGACGTATTCACATTGCCAACTCGGATGCGGACGGTCATGCTTACACGAATATCGCCATTGACCAGGGATATCGTGCCGTTCAAGAAATTACAGTAGGCGCAAAGCGGGAAACTGCCGCCAGCGCGTGATCATTGTGAACGACTCCTGGCCGGGGAACGGTCTGACTCAGCGTCTCGGCGGAGAGTAGCGACGATAGAGTTCGATTTGAATCGGGAGGGAGCAGAAACTTACGACCTCGAGTTGGGACCAGCTGCCGAGTGCCGCACACAGTCGGCGCACGCAACAGGCCTGAGAAGCGGATTGGTGTTCTTGTAATGGCGGGCGACGACTATTGGAATGTCAGCCGCCTCTACGAGGAGGCGGCCCTGCGATGACAACGCGGAAATCGGTATTCCCGGCCACCATTGTTTGCCCGGATTATTTCGGGGCTTCGCCCCTAATCCCCCGAATTCCGGTGCGCAGGTGACCTCGGACGTAACTTCCCAGAAGCCGACTTCTGGCCCGAAATAATTTCTGGGTGCCCGTCACCCCGGCGGGTGGCCCATCCTAAACATAGTGACTCTATAAGCCATAGCGCGTTCTTTGCGCTAGGGTGGTAGGCGAGTTAGAGGGGACTCAAAGGATCGGTCGGTGAATTTCCTGAGAACATGGCGGAGAGGGAGGGATTCGAATCCGCCGGTGAACGTAAATTCAGCAACATGCAAGGCCACGGATGGCATGAAAGTAAGCGAAAGGTATCGGTAGACCGGCTAACGGATCGCAAACAGATCGCAGACATCTCATCTGCGAGACTTTGAGCGAGGGATGCGTCGTAAGCTCATTGATGAAACATCACATCGACATTTAACGGGTCAAAATCGAGCTCAAAGTTGGCAATGACTAGACCGAGGTTACCGTTGTTGCTGAGATCGGTGGTTACCATTGCGACCGCGAAGGCTCCCGAGGCGAAGAAAGATCGCGTAAACTCTCCATTGCCAGCATTGAACAAAATGCTAACCTGTTGGCTGTACATAAGTCCCACTGCCAGATCAGGTTTCCCGTCGCCATTGAAATCTCCTGCCACTAGCGCACTTGGCTCCTGTCCAGGATCTACCTCAACTCCCTGATAAAACGTGCCGTCTCCGTTGCTGTAGTAAATGTAAACGCTCTCGTCACCGCCCTCGCTGACAGCCACGTCGGCTTTACCGTCGCCGTTGAAGTCAGCAACTGCGGTTATCACACCATTGATCAATGGCAGCGTGCCTGGTATC
>JASHTD010000168.1 GCA_030040725.1 Candidatus Sulfotelmatobacter sp.
GAGCGGAAGACGACCACGGTGAATGGACAACTCAATTGATCTTCGCAGAAGTCGATGAAGTGAACGCCTCGGGCACCGGCTTTCACGCTCAGGACTTTTCCGGTGATGCATTTGTTTTCGCCTACGTGCTGGCGCGCCTCGCCGATGGGAAGACAGTCGGACGCGGCAAACAGAGGAAGGCTTGAGGTGATGAAGAAAAACAACGTCAGCCCATTGATATGGGATAAAGCGGAGCAGCTGAATTTCATGGCGCACGTCCGGAGAGTGAAAGGGACTTCAAGGGGAAATCTTACGAGTGAAGCAGGTAAAAAAACTATCGGCGCAGAAATTTTTGAGTGAAATTTCCCGGAATGGAAAAATGGCGGGGGCTCAGCGCGGGTCCGCAATCTTCCCACAATCTTGTGGACACGAGACCGCCTCAGTTGTGCCAGGGCCCTCGTGGGGGCAGGGATTCTTCGACTCGCACTCGCGTGCGCTCGTGTTCGCTCAGAATGACATGAATCAGAATGACATCAAATAGCTGGAACGAAACGCACAAAACGGCAGGAATGGGTTCCACGGCGAGCGCAGAACGCTGAGGGACCGGACATGCCAGTCCCCGAGTTCCGAGCGCCGCGCTTTTTGCGGCGTTTGCGATTTACTTGAATGACTTGACTGCGGCGGCCTCGTCGTCTTTCACGTCGAAGACGGTATAGAGCTTGGTGATTTGCAGCAGGTCGTGCACCTTCTTGGTGAGATGAAGCAGTTTGAGTTCGCCGCCCTGGTTCTTGGTGGTGGTGAAGGCGCTGACCAGTTCACCGATGCCGGAGCTATCGATGTAGTTGACGTCGCCGAGGTTCAAGATGATTTTCTTGTTGCCTTTCGAGAGCAGGTCGCGCACGGTATCCCGCATCATGACACTGCCTTCGCCGAGAGTGATGCGGCCGCTGCAGTCCACAATGGTGACGCCATCCACCTGCCGAGTGCTAAGTTTCATGCTCACTGAGACCCCTCCTTGCCGCCCGCGGCTGCGCCGTGGACGTGCTTGATCATTTTCACTTCTGTCCCGGTCTGGGACGGGCGGATTTCCACCTCGTCCATGAAGGAACGCATCAGAAAAATGCCGCGTCCCGAAGTTTTGAGCAAATTTTCCGGCGCCAGAGGGTTCGGAATATTGCTCAAATTGATGCCCTTGCCCTGATCGCGAATGGTGATGACCAGGTTCTCCGGCGTGTGTTCAAACGCCAGAATTACTTTTTTGTCCGGTGCGTAGGCGTTGCCATGTAGAACGGCATTGACTGCGCCCTCCCGCACCGCCATCGAAATCTGCATGACTTCGTCTTCTGCGAAACCCAATTCCGTGGCAATGCGGGTCGCCTTCTGCTCCGCATGGTCTACGGTGTCCAAAGTGGAATCGAGCGTGTAGGAGACTGATTGCTCCATGGCCAATGAATAATGATTGCTATTTTAGATCCGCACTATTCCGCTGCCGTCGCCGGCTAGGATGCGCCCGCGGCCCATAATCGGCGGATGCGGTAGTTTGCCTGTGGGAGCAGGGAATTGTCAACGCGCAACCGGCTGCGTGTCGTTTTCGGCCGGTCTCGTTTCGGCTACAATTGCCTGCACTACGAATCGAGGTAGACGAAATGCAGAACGGTCTCCATTCATCTTTGCGCATATCAGCAGCTCTCTTTGTCCTTTGCTGCGCTCCAATTCTTGCCTCTGCATCGGCGCCAGCAAACTCCGGGAAGGCGCAATCTTCTGACCCTCGCCTCGAAAAAAGTTATCGTTTTCAAAAAGGCGGATGGACCTATGTTCATCTCGAAGGTTCGCCCGCCGATATCGGCTACCAGCACGGTTATCTGCTGGCGCCAGAGATTGCCGACGGGCTTGCGGCCATCAAACTCTTTGACATCCGCGAGACGCAGCGCGATTGGGAATTCTTCCGCAAAACAGCCCGGGAGATGTTGTGGCCGCACATCGATCCCGAATATCAAGAGGAGCTGCAAGGCATTGCCGATGGCGCCAGAGCACATGGCGTGGATGTCGACGTCGACGATATTGTCGCGCTCAACGCGTTTGAGGAAGTCCCTGACTATTACGTTCCCTGGCTCAATAAAAAAGAGCGGGCTTCGAAATCTCCCAAGCTTTCCGCTCCTGGCAACTGCAGCGCGTTTATCGCCACCGGCGCTTACACGAAAGACCATCAGATCGTCATCGCGCACAACAACTGGACCAGCTATCTTGCCGGTGAACGATGGGTGATGGTTTTCGATATTGTGCCGGAGCATGGCGAGCGCATTCTGATGGACGGATTTCCCGGCGTGATCACGAGCGACGACGATTTCGGCATCAACGCTGCCGGAATCATGATTACAGAAACGACCATTACTGAATTCGAGGGTTGGGATCCGAACAGCCAGCCCGAATTCGTGCGCTCGCGCAAAGCGCTGCAATACGCGCGGACTATCGACGACTATGTGCGCATTATTAAAGAGGGAAATAACGGCGGCTATGCCAATGACTGGCTCATTGGCGACCGGAAGACAGGAGAGATTGCTTATCTCGAACTCGGCCTGAAGAACACGCCTTTGTGGCGCACGAAAGACGGTTATTTCGTGAGCTCGAATTTTCCGCGCGATCCCAAACTTATTAAGGAAGAGACGAGCGGCTTCGATCCGAACGATATGTCTTCCTCAATGAACGCGCGCCATGTGCGCTGGGAAGAATTGATGAAGCAATACAAGGGAAACATCGATGTGGAAATGGCAGAACAATTTCTGTCCGATCACATGGATTCGTTCGAGAAGCCGGAACAATCCCAGCCCGACGAACGCTCACTTTGCGGGCACGTCGACGCTTCTCCGCGTGGCGCAAAAGAGTGGGGATGGGAGCCATATAATCCCGGTGGCGCGGTGCAAGGTAAAGCTACCGACAGTACTATGACTGCCAGTATGAGCTTCGTTGCTCGGGCCGGACATCCGTGTGGAGCGGATTTTCTGGCGGAGGATTTTCTCCAGCGTCATCCGGAATTCGACTGGCAGAAGCCGCTGCTGCACGACATGAAGGCCGGACCGTGGACGACATTTCGCACCGGAGAAAAAGAGGGCCAGTAGTGGCTCACCGAGCGACCCTGCGAGAGTCTAATAAAGCGAGGCGGACGGAGGCTTGGATGAAAGAAACTCCCCAGCAATACACACAAAGAATTCTTGGCAATATGGAAGGCAAACAACCGCTTGCTGTGCAAGCGGCTACTGCGAAGAAACTTGCGCGGCTGATCAAAGGCGTGCCTGCCTCGAAGTTGCGCAAGCGGCCCGCGCCCGATAAGTGGTCCGTTGCAGAGATTCTTGCTCACCTGGCCGACGCTGAAATTGTCGGAGGGTTCCGCATGCGATTCATTCTTGGCGCTCCAGGCACGCCGGTCGTCGCATTCGACCAGGATTCATGGGTGGTCAGCGGGCATTACAACAAGCGTGACCCCCGCAAATCGATCGAGCTGTTCCGCACGGTGCGGGAAGCAAATCTGGCGATGCTGAAGTCGCTTACCCCCGAACAATGGAAGCACTATGGAATGCACTCCGAGCGCGGACAGGAATCGATCGAGCACATCGTGCGCATGTTCGCCGGGCACGACCTGAACCATTTGCGGCAGCTGGAAGCGATTCTCAAGAACAGAAGTTAAATCGATCGTGAATCCACATGACACGCCGCGTAGCGGAGTGTTCACTCTGCCGCCTCGATTAATCCGCTGAGCTTATCCAGGTCCGGTGCTGCCACGTCTCCGATGACGAAATAGCGTAAGCCATCGTGAGTCCAGGTGCGCAGGCCAAAAGATCGCACATCCCTCACTTCGTCATCGTTTCCCGTGCGAAAACCTTGCAAGGCCTTTTCCGGAAAAATGAAGACTGAAATCTGATGTTGCCGGATGCGAAAAATCAGCTCGGCACCCGGCGCCTGCTCGAGATAAGCAACTTTTCCGCCGACCAAGGTAAAGCCGGTGTCCTGCAATTCGGGCAAATTGAACGTGAATGGAATTTTTCCTTCAAACCATGGCTTAACCGTGTGGCGATCGGTCGAGACAACGTCGACCGGATTGGAACTGGCGAGCGTGGCCACATGCAGGTCTGTGAGCTCACCCAAAAGAGGATCCTGTTTGGATTGTCGCCCAATGATCAGAACAAAGATCAACACTGCGATCGCTACCAGCGACCCCGCGAGGACAGGAAACCAAAATCGATTTGCCCGAAATGACGGCGATGGGGCAAATTGGTTTTCGATTTGTGCGCGAAAGGCAGTGTCCGGTTTGTAGCGCTCTCCGGCCGATCGAACTGCAAGCTTCATCTGCACCCTGCTGACGCTCTCCGCTGCACAGGCGGGGCACGCACGCAGGTGTTCGGCCACGGCGCGAGCTTCCGCCTCGGAGAGTTCGCCGTCGAGGTACGCGTCAAGTTTTTCCCGCCACTCTACGCAAGGCATATCAACTCTTTTTGGTCGCACCGGATTGCTGTATCGTCTGCACCGCCGCTCGCAGCGCCTGCCGCGCGCGCGACAAGCGTGACATGACTGTACCGATGGGGATGCCCAGCGCCGCGGCGATTTCCTGATACGACATTTCTTCCATGTCGCACAGCAGTAGAACCTCGCGGTGCGCCACCGGCAATCGCTGCAAAGCTTCTTGCACAAACTGCCAGTCGGCGCGCTGCAGCAGGATGCTCTCCGGCGTTTCCTCGGTCGCAGGCAGTGCCGCATCTTCGCCTTCAGCGTCAAGCGGCAGACTTACGGCCTTCAATCCAGCGCGGGAATTCAGAAACGCGTTACGCAGGATTCTGTAAATCCAGGCGCGGAAATTTGTGCCCGGCTGGAATGAAGAAAAGCCTTTCAGCGCCTTGGCGTAAGTTTCCTGCACCAGATCTTCGGCCTCATTGCGGTCCTGGGTCAGCCAACAGGCGAAGTTGTACAGCCGCTCGAAAAGCGGCACAGCCAACTGCTCGAACATCTCCGAGGGCAAGCGATCTGCCGGCACGCACACAAGGGTAAACCAGCAAGTCTGGGTTTTATTCCCTCGATCACGAAATATATTTCTCATCGTTTCACGGAATAAAATCCAGCCCCTCCGGTTTTGCACGGTGTATGCGCCAACACAAACGGAGGATAGTCATGGCTTCAGGAAAAAACGATGAGCTCTTGTTCGACCACAACCACGACGCAGTTGACCGCCGAGGCTTTCTCAAATGCATGGCCTGGGCGGGCACTGGAGCACTGTGCGTAGTGCAGGGCGGCGTGCTGAAGTCGTTCAGCCTGAGCGATGCGCAATCTCGGCATGCCAAGGGTGATCTCAGCTTCGTTCAGATCAGCGACAGCCACATGGGCTTCAACAAAGCGGCGAACCCCGATGTGGCCGGCACGTTACAGGCTGCCGTTGCCAAAATCAATGCGCTGACCGATCCCGCGGAATTCATTCTGCACACGGGTGACATAACGCATCTTTCGAAGCCGGTGGAATTCGATCAGGTGCAGCAAATTCTCCGATCAGCGAAGCCGAAGGAAATATTCTTTGTCCCCGGTGAGCACGACGTATTAGAAGACGACGGTCAGCAATATCGCGAGCGATTCGGCAAGAACACGAAAGGCTCCGGCTGGTACAGCTTCGATAAGAAAGGAGTGCACTTTGTCGCGCTGGTCAATGTGATGAACCTGAAGGCTGGAGGCATGGGTCTGCTCGGAACTGATCAACTTGCATGGCTGGAGGACGACGTGCGGCATCTTTCGAACAGCACGCCAATCGTGGTTTTCGCACATATGCCGCTGTGGAACATTTATCCCGAGTGGGGTTGGGGAACGGATGACAGCGCGCAGGCGCTTTCGTATCTCAAACGTTTTGGTTCGGTGACTGTGCTGAATGGCCACATTCACCAGACGATGCAGAAAGTGGAGGGCAACATCACGTTTCACACCGCGGCGTCGACGGCCTTCCCGCAACCACAACCCGGCAAGGCCGATTCGGCCGGCCCGATGAAGGTCCCGGCCGAACAACTGCGCTCGTTGCTCGGCGTAAGCGACGTGAATTACATGCGCGGAAAACGAGCGCTGGCTGTGATCGATTCGACGCTGCAATAGTCATTGCATCCCTCAATTGTGGTCATCGAAATCATTCAACTTTGAAGGAAACATACATCATGAAGCGGAAATTGATTTTGGCAACGGGTTTATTGTTGGCGATTGTCGTTGTTCTTGCGGGTCTATACCGAACCTTGAAACGACGGCCGGTTCAGGCTTCCGCCGTGGAGATCAAAATCGACAACTTCAACTTCGCCCCTGCCACGTTGGTTGTCCGGAAGGGAACTCAGATCACCTGGACCAACCGCGACGACATTCCTCACACAGTGGTAGAGGATGACAAGACATTCAAGTCGAAGGTGCTCGACACAGATGAAAAGTTCACCTTTACGGCGAACAGAACGGGCACCTACAGATACTACTGTTCAATTCATCCGAAGATGACGGGGAAAGTTGTGGTGGAGTAGGGGAGGGATTGGCAGGTGATAGGAAATCTGGCGGAGAGGGTGGGATTTGAACCCACGATACCCGTTAAGGTATGTCCGCTTTCGAGGCGGATCGTTTCAACCACTCACGCACCTCTCCGCGTCGGACAAGCCGAATTGTGGGATCTCTAGCGCCTGCCTCGGAAAAATTCCTGAACCAATTCAGCGCACTGCCCGGCCAGAACTCCGCTGCGAACCTCGATTTTATGATTCAGTTGCGGGTGATTCAGCACCTGCATGACCGAACGAACCGCACCGGCTTTGGGATCATCCGCTCCGTAGACCAGGCGGCGAATCCTTGCGTGCACCATTGCTCCGGCGCACATGGCACAAGGTTCAATTGTAGCAAAGAGGTCGCACTGGCCCAGACGATGGTTACCAATGTTTGCTCCGGCTTCGCGCAGCGCGATGATCTCGGCATGCGCCGTGGGATCGGAATCGCCGATATTGCGGTTCCACCCCCGGCCGACGATCTGGCCGTCGCAGACTACAACGGCTCCCACTGGAACTTCTCCCGCTTCCAGCGCACGCTGCGCCGAAGCCAAGGCTTCCCGCATCCAGAGTTCGTCGTGCAGGGTTGTGTCCCGGCAGGTGTTATCCCGCGGATCGTCTCGGTTCGCCTCTTGCTCGTCAGCCATGTTTGAAGGCCCAGCAGCAGAGTATCACCGGGAATTTGTGATTGGTGGAGAAGCTATCCGAGGAGCGAAGCGCCTCGGACTGCTGACGGTCAAAGTCGCAAACCACTCGGCCTGCGCTATTGAAGTTAAATCAGGCTCAGCACGGAGCGCACGACTTCCGGCACCACGGCCCGAATTACATCGGGAACGACGATTGTCACCACCGGATATGCGATCGCAAGGATTGGCAGCGCCAGCAGCAGTTTGGCCGTCGAAGTCAGGTTGGCGAGATAGGCTCGCATAATGTCCTCAATGGTAGTAAGTACGATGCAGCC
>JASHTD010000315.1 GCA_030040725.1 Candidatus Sulfotelmatobacter sp.
TTGCGCAGGCAGAAGAGAAGCTCGCCACTGTAAAAAATGAGCCGGGTAAAAAACTCCTGATCACCGACGGCGTTTTCTCTATGGATGGCGACATCGGTCCACTGCCCGCGCTTTGCGATCTCGCCGAAAAATATGGCGCGATCATGATGGTAGACGATGCTCACGCGTCCGGTGTGCTCGGCCGAAACGGGCGAGGAACAATCGATCACTTCAAAATGCATGGTCGCGTGGATATTCAGGTAGGAACATTGTCGAAGGCGATTGGGGCTTTAGGAGGTTACGTGTGCGGCACGCGCGATCTGATCGACTTCCTTTATCATCGCGCGCGTCCATTTTTGTTTTCGACGTCGCATCCACCGTCGGTTGCGGCCACATGCATCGCGGCTTTCGATGTTCTTGAAAACGAACCTGAGCGCATGGAAAAACTCTGGGAGAACACGCGCTTCTGGAAGAAGGAACTTGGGCTCTTGGGGTTCGACATCGGCGGACGGACCACGCCGGCCAGCGAAACTCCGATTACGCCGATCATCATCGGCGATGGCAAACTGACCATGGATTTTTCTCGCGAGCTGTTTAAAGAAGGCGTGCTGGGCACCGGCATCGCATTCCCAACCGTGCCCGAAGGCAAGGCACGCATCCGCACCATCATGACAGCGACTCACACAAAAGAGGAATTGGAACAGGCCTTAGAGGTTTTGGGAGGGGTCGGCAAGCGAATGGGAATATTGCACGGATAAGGGATCTTTTCGATTCGTAGCAGCGCGGCAGCACCTGACGCGCAGTTTACTCCTCCACAACTTCGATCGCCGTCACCGTCGCGTACCTCGTAACCGGCACGAAGTCCAGCAACAGCTTGCCTTGGGCATTCGGGCTCAGCTCTCTGATCTTTCGAATTAAGGGCTGGTTCCCTCCCGCCTGCTGAGCGACGTTCAGATTCTCGAGGATCGTCTTCCCGTTGCAGAAAACGTTGAACACGCGATCTCCCGGCTTGCCCGCAGAATCCTCGTCGGCAAAAGTGCCGCGGTCACCCGCACTGTGATCGATGAAGTAAAAGGTCACCGTGTATCGCCCCGGCGCTAGCGGAATCGCGTAGGAAAAATGTCCCCAGCGCTCAGTCTCATAAAACTCGGGATCGTCGGTGCCGGCGGCGGGCTCCTGGCTGGTCGCGAGCTGACCACCCTTGAAATAGCTGTCGGGACTCCACCAGTGACTGTCGTCCGAGTAGTAAGGCACATCGCGCGTCACGATGCGCACCGGCCGCACATGCCCGCGAACTCCCGGAAGGATCTCAATTGCCGACAGCATGGCGCTTCCGCCCGTTGCCGAAGAGAAGCTGAGGTGCAGCTGGCCATCGGCTGCGGGAGAAATGTCGGGAAAAACCTTGACCTCGGCCGTCCGGTCACCGCCGGAATCGGCGAGCACATCAAAGTCCCGCAGCAACGGCTGGCCATTGGCCACAATCGTCATGATGCGGCTGCCCTCACCACCCGCGCCGATATTCTCAGGCCCGTAGAAGGTTTCGGCGAAGTGCAGATGCAGTTCATAGGTTCCGGGCTTGAGAGGAATATTGTAGGTAAAGTCTCCCTGGCGGCTGCTGCGATAGATGATGGGGTCCTGCGTGCGCCAGATGTGTTGCACCGCACTCGAAATGGCAGTCCCACCGGAGAAATCAAGGTCGGGGCTCCAGAGCTTGCCGGCGTGGTCAACATACTTGCGGGTGGCTCCGGCCAAAATGCGGACTTCCTCTCCCACGGGAAGTCCTACACCGGTCTCGGCGGCACGTTCAGAGGCTGGTTGCTGCGAACTAGGGGTATGACTGACGGGTTGTGGCGTCGACCTTTCCTGCCACCGAATAGCGGCAATCACGAGCACCGCTAGGATGGCCATGACACCGCCGAGCATCCAGAACTGAAGAGCCCATGAGCGCTCCACCAGGGTGACTGGCACATGCAGCCGCGGGCTCGCACCCGCGCACAACTCTGAAGGTGAGGCTCCTGCAGACACTTTTTCAAACAGCGGGACATACTGTCCGAGCGGAATGGCGATGTGGATAGTGTGACTTGCGCCTTCGGATGCGTAGTATTCGCTGAGCCGTTTGCGCAGGCGGTTGGCTTGGACGCGGACGATCGAATCCGTATTCTGGTCAAAGGAATCGCGGCGATCAAAAACATCGAGCGCGACGGAGTATTCCTTGATTTGCTCGGTTTCGCCCGCGAAGGTTTTTTCGCACAGGTAGGAGAGCAGGTGGGCGAGCGCGGGGGATCGAGAAAAAAGCGGAGACTCCACCACGGCCTGTAATTCCGCACGCTCCGCTTGCCAGCCAACCGACTCTATTGTGGCCGAAGGCACTGGAACCTCCCGCAACGCGCCTTCTACCTCATTTATACGCCTTTTTTGACCTCCGGGATTCCCGCAAACGGTTACATACCCCATGTAACCCCGTTTCACAGTGTGGCGGGCTGAGCGCTCTCGCACGCGACCTCGCTGCTCAACTTCCTGCGATACAGCGGGATAGTGTTCAGCAGCGCGTAACTGAGCGAGCTTAGCCCCCGGTAGCGGGCTTTAGCGTTGTAGACGGCAGGAATTTGCGCGATAAGGTTGGGCAGAAGCGGAGAGCGGATCGCCGGGCGGGTACAGTCCGACCGGACAGAAACAACTCCGAAGAAAGAGGCTAGTTATGCGAACCCTCAAAGTGAAACTCGCGATGTTGGCGACGCTGATGCTGCTGCCTGTCACTTACAGCGTTGGCGCGCCGAGCCCACAGCAGGACAAGAGAAAAATGGCCTCGATGACGGTAGCCGAACTGGAAAAGGCCGCCGATGCGGCGAGAACCCAGAAGGACTATGCGCTCGCGATCGACTATTTTCAGTCAGCGCTGCGGAAAGACCGCAAGAATTTCAAACTCTACAACAAGATGGGCCTCACCGAGCTGAAGAACGGCGACGAGAATGCGGCGCGGGTTGACTTCGAGCGAGCGGTGAAGCTGAATTCCAAGTTCGCCGATGCCGTTAACAATCTGGGCGCCGTGGATTACCTCAAAAAGAACTATGGTTCCGCGGCGAAGTATTTCAAGAAAGCCGTCGCTCTCGACGAATCCCGCGCAGCGTTCCACGTCAACCTGGGCGCGGCATGGTTTGCCCAGAAGAAAGTTGACCGTGCCGTTGCCGAATACAGCCGGGCGGTCGAACTGGACCCTGATGCTCTGCGGCAGGATGCGAAAGCCGGAGTCGTAGCCCAGGTTTCGACCCCCGAGCAGCGTGCGCAGTACTCCTACATGATGGCAAAGATCTACGCGCAACACGGCGATTTGGAAGACTGCCTGCAGTGCCTGAAAAAGGCCAAGGAAGAGGGTTATCGCGACCTGGCAAAGGTCTACAAGGACGAAGAGTTCAGCCAGATGCGGGACAATCCTCGACTGCAAGAAGTGGTGCCGCCTCCAACCCCGAAGTAGGCGGGGTTAGCGACAATCGGAGCTCTGGGCTTCTTCCTCGAGAAGAAGCCCTTCGTTTAATCGGCGCGGTAAGCGATTTTTCCGCCGACAATCGTCGCAGCAACCTTCCCCGTGAACTGCCATCCGTCAAATGGCGTATTGCGCGAGAGCGAGCGTGACTTCGCCGCCTCGAAGGTCCACTTCTTTTTGGGGTCGAAAATGGTCACGTCGGCGAAGTTGCCTCGCTGGAGCGATCCGCGGCCGCGCAGGTCGAATACTCGCGCCGGACCGGCGGTGAACAATTCAACGATGCGCATCAAGGGAATCTTTTGCTCACGATGCAGCTTCGTGATCGCCAACGCCAGAGCAGTTTCGAGGCCGGTAATGCCAAAGGCGGCACGCTCGAACTCGACTTGTTTTTCGTGCGCAGCGTGCGGAGCGTGGTCGGTAGCGATGGCATCGACGGTGCCATCGGCGAGTGCAACGAGAATGGCTTCCCGGTCGCTGGCCGAGCGCAGAGGAGGATTCATCTTGCAGTACGTGTCGTACTCACCGACATTCTCATCGAGCAGAGTGAAATGATGCGGCGTGACTTCGCAAGTTACGCGCGCTTTGGCGCGCTTTCCGCGGCGCACGGCTTTCAATGCATCGGACGTCGACAGGTGCGCCACGTGCAACCGCGACTCGCGAATCTGCTGTGCGAGAGTGATGTCGCGGTCAACGATGTTTGCCTCCGCAGCAGCCGGCATCCCGCGCAGGCCAAGGCGAAAACTCGTCGCCCCTTCGTGCATCGAGCAATTTTCGGTGAGGCGCGTGTCTTCCGCATGCTGCACCACCGGCAGGTTCAACTCGGCGCCCAGCCGCAACGCGGCGCGCATAATTTCGTCATCGAGAATCGGCTTGCCATCATCAGTGACCGCGACGGCTCCCGCCCGCTGCAGGGCAGCGAAATCGGTGAGAGACGCCCCGCGCGAGCCGCGCGTGGCGGCGGCGATCGGAAAAACATTGATCAGGGCTCCACGCTCAGGACGGCGCAGCCACGCAACCCACTCCTCTGTATCGACAACCGGAGCTGTATTTGGCATGGTGCAAACAGAGGTGAACCCTCCAGCCGCGGCAGCGGCGGTTCCGCTGGCGATTGTCTCTTTGTAGCTCTGCCCCGGCTCGCGCAGGTGCACGTGCAGGTCGATGAAGCCGGGCGCGACGATGAGTCCGCGGGCGTCGAATTTTTCGTCGGCACCGGCTCGAATCTTATTCGGCGGAGCGATTTCGGCGACGCGTCCGTCGCGCAGCAGAATATCCACAGCTGCGTTGATCTTCGCCGCCGGATCGATTACGTGGCCGCTTTTGATCAGCAGGCTCGGAGCGCGGGATGTGTTTTTAGCAGTTGGCATTCAGGAGTCGCCGCTCTCTATGTCCTCGTTTAGCACCCTTAGTGCCGCGTCGCGAAAAGCAAATACATAGATCCTTCACTTCGCTCAGGATGACGAACACCTTTGCAGACCGGTACGGATTTCCTCATTTCGCTTTTCCCAGCGCCCGCGCCAAGATGGCCATGCGCGTCGGGACACCATTGTGAACCTCATCCACGATGACAGACTGCGGACCATCGGCCACTTCGGCGGTCAGCTCGAGACCACGAATGATCGGACCGGGATGCATGACGATCGCGTCGCGCTTCGCCAGCTTCAAGCGAGCCGTAGTCATCTGATAGTGCGCTATGTAGTCCTGCAAACGAATCTTCTGCCCCGCCAGACGCTCCTTCTGCAGACGGAGCAACATAATCACGTCAGCGCCGCGCAATGCTTCCTCAATGTGCCGAGTAATCCGCAGCCCCGGCACTAACGTCGATGCAATCTCGGGGACAAATTCAGGCGGGCCGCAAAGTGTGATCTTCGCTCCGAAACGACTCAGCAAATGGCAATTCGAACGGGTTACCCGGCTGTGATAAATGTCGCCAATGATCGCCACGTGCAAATCTTTGAATGATCGTTTGTGTTTGAGAATAGTGAAAGCATCGAGCAAGGCTTGCGAAGGATGCTCGTGCATGCCGTCTCCGGCGTTGATGACCGGGATATCGAGATGGCCGGCCATCAGATGGGGCGCTCCGGCTGAGGGATGCCGGATCACGATTGCTTCCGCACCCACGGCGCGCAGGGTGTAGCCGGTATCGAGCAAGGATTCGCCTTTCTCGATGCTCGATCCCGAAGACTGCACCAGCGTGGTGATGGCGCCCAGTGACTTGGCCGCAATCTCGAATGAAGAACGCGTGCGCGTGGAAGCCTCGTAGAATAAGAGAACGATTCGCCGGTTGCGCAACAGCGGCCGCGCCTTCAGAGGATTCATGCGGCGGGCGAGCTTCAACAAACCCGAGATTTCTTCGGATGCCATGTGCTCGATGCCGAGGAGTGAACCGCGCGCCGGCTTGTTCATCATGAAAAAAGGCAAACGCTGCATGATACGCGGCCAATGCTCGCGCGGCAAGACGGCGGCAGGGAAGTCCGGAATCGGGCCGGTTGCGGCTACTTTTGGTAACGGAATCCTAAGGAAGTTTCGAGATCAGAAAGTATCAGAAAGCCATTCGGCTAGGGACGTTGATTGCGCCCCAGAAACCAGGCGCCGATCCAGCCCCCGAGTGCGCCCAGCACGATGAAAGCGACGAGGCCGAAAATCACCGAGCCGGCCATGACGAAGGCGAAGCCCTGGGGTGTTTTCACGAAGTCGAGGAAGGGTTGTACTTCGGGACCGGGATAGCGTTGGGAAACTTGCTGAACCTTGTCGAGCATCTGGGAACGGACTTCCGCGCCTTTATGCAGAAGCACGACGGCCAGCGTTTCAAAGATGGTCGAGACTCCGAAAATCAGCAGGCCCGTGAGGGCACCAAGCCGGGCACCAGTTCCCGGCTTTATTAGGCTTCCAAGAGTTCGGCGGCGCGAAAAAGTAACCGCTAACCATCCTGCAGCCAGCGCTGCCACAAACGGATTCAGGCCTACCAGAGTGAGCCCAATAGCAATTGCCGCGGCCAGAATGCAAGGCTTCAGCTCTTGAACCATACCCCCGGGCAGTGCAGTTGCGGAATCGCTGTGAAGAACGTGCACCCCTTCGGCATGGCCTTGCAGTGCAGCTCCCTCGCCGGCGAGAGCGGGTTGGGGCGCTTCCGGCAGGATTACGCGAATCTGGGGCGCACCGCATTGCGGGCAAAAGACCTTGCCCTCTTCAACTACGTGTCCGCACTTGTAACAGGGATGGTCCATCGGGGAAAAAAGCAGGCCAGAATTGAAGTTACAGTACCGCGAGGGACAGGCGCAACAATGGGCCCCAGCAGTGGCGGATGCGCAGCCTACTGTCGGCACAGCTAGTCAAGCCAATGCTCGCGCTTAGATGTCGCCCTGCTTCCCGCGGGCGTACAGATAGACCAGGGTAAAGCTGGAGCCGGCACCGTTCCCAGGCTCAATTGCCACGACTCGCTGATTATCTTCGGTACCGACTTTCAACTCGGTAACCGGGCCGGCATTGTCGCCTTCACATTTCAGCTGTTTTGATTGCTTGTCATCATCGTGTGAATCCCATTTCGCATCACCGCCATGTTCTGGGGTATGGCACTCAAGCACCTTGCCGTACTTCTTCAAGCGGCGCCGGTAGAAATCGGTGATTTTAGCGGGCTGATCGTCGGATTCGTATTTCGCAATCACAATCTTGAAGCCGAACGATTGTGCGAAAACACCGAAGTTGAGAGGGTCATTATCTTTCTCAGTTTTCGGGCGCGCACCCGGATACAAAGGCAATCCAACTTTTTCAGCGTTAGCGTCTTTGCCCAGATGCAAATCGCCCACCGAGCTGCGAACGTCAAGATGCTCGTCTTGGTCATTCTGTGGCATTTGCGACTGAGCCGCGCAAAGCGAAGCCGCGGCAACCGCAAGAATCACCGACCCCAGCAAATTCAGCGTGTGCGAGCGAAGCATGGATTCCTCCTGCGAAGAAGCGCTCTTAGATGTCCGCGTTCCGGCCGTGGGTTCGCACATAGACCAGCGCGAAACTCGATCCTTTGCCTTCAGGTTCGACCTCAACAATGTGCTGATCGTCTTTCTTGCCAACTTTGAGCTCGATGTTGCTGCCGTGGTTGTCCGAACAGGTCAAGTCGTTCGACTTTGAATCAGCCGAGTCGTGGGAGTCAAAATCGGTATTCACGTTGTAATGGCCCGAATAATGGCATTCGAGCACGTTGCCGTATTTCTTGAGCTGGTCCTTGTAGAACGCCAGGATCTTCGCCGGTGCGTCGCTGGATTCGTAGTCGAGTGCTACTACTTTGACTCCAAAACCGAAGCCGGAAATATTTACGTTGGCGCTCTTGTCGCTGCCGTCGGAATCTTTTTGCTTGAGATGCGCTCCGGGATAAAGTGCCAGGCCGACGTCAGAAGCGTCGGCCTGTTGGCTGACGTGAATGCCACCAACCGGAGTGCTGATATCCACCTGTTTGTCCTCTCCGTTGGCTTGTTTCTTGACGTTTATGTCACATGCCGGCAGCGACAGGAATGCAACCAGACCAACGAGCGCCGCTGCAATTCCCCAAAAGGGCACGAACCTATTTCTGATCATGTTTGAGACCTCCATCGGCGACCTGCGCCGGACGTTCCAGCCCGGTGCCGCGCTGAGCGATATTGGGAATGCTGACGGGAAGATGCCCGCGAATGGGGATTTCCTCAAACAGAGCCTTCACTGCGGCGATCTCCGAAACCGAGGCATTCGAGAAAGTACACATATAATTCTCGATCTTCGGAAAGTCTGCAGCAAGATAGGGATTTCCCATGGCGATAACGACGGATCGTTTTGCTGCGTGATCCAGCACTTGTTGGAGAAGCGTACCGGTCGCATCCGACATGGCGACAGTGTTGCCGATCTTGCCCGCCGTCGGCACCACGTAAACAGCAGCGATCACGGTCTTCGCCTGATCGACCACTTTGAGCACCTCATTGCTCATGGCCCCGGCAATGCGAGGGTCGACATACATCACATGCACGTCCGGAACGCGCGCCAGAAGTTCCCGGGTAAAGGCACGCCCGGATTCGGTTCGCACGTCATCCGAGAAAACCACCGCAACCACGCGATTGCGGGTTTCCTCCTCTGTGGTATACGGAAGCGGCGCCTTCGCGGTTCCCCCAAATTTAGGGGTCAAAGACTTGAGCGGCAGAACCTGGCCGTTGTCGCGCACCAGCGTAATTGCGGAATCGGCAACGTGCTGGCCAAAGGCAAGATTCTCCGGCTTGCCTACAATCGCAGGCAAGGCATTGATATCGACCAGGCGCGCTTTTTGCAGATCGAGCGCCGCTTTTGCTTTTAGAATTTTGAGTACCGAGCGATCCAGCCGCTCGCGCGAAATCTCTCCCGACTGCACCGCCTGAACCATGGCATTGTACGAGGCGGGAAAATCGGCGGGGATCAACAAAAGATCGTTGCCCGCCTTGAAAGCTTCCACGGCGGCCCGGCCAATATCCTGCGAAAAAAGACGCGTAAGTCCGGCCATGTCGAGCGCATCGGTCACAACAATTCCGTTGAAACCCAGTTGCTTCTCGAGCAGGTCCGAAACGATGACTGGAGAAATCGTAGCGACATGGTTGGGATCGGGATCGAGAGCGGGCACGGTCACGTGCGCAACCATCACGGCATCGACTCCGCCTGCGATCGCCTGGCGAAATGGCGGCAATTCAATCGAGTTAAGATGCGCCTGATCGACGGTAACCTTTGCGACCCCGAGATGCGAATCGGTTGCGGTATCGCCGTGGCCGGGAAAGTGTTTCACGGTGGTCATCATACCGGCTTCGTGCGCGCCCTTGATGTAAGCCGCCACTAGGGCCCCAACCCGTTGCGGGTCCTCGCCGAACGATCGCGTGTTAATGATGGGATTGGCGGGATTCGAATTGACGTCAGCATCGGGAAAGAAATTCCAGTCGATGCCGATGGCGCGGGCTTCCTCGGCGGTAACGCGGCCGAAAGCTTCCGCATCGTCCAGACTACCATCGCCTCCGAAAGCCATGGCATGAGGAAAAATCGTAGTGCCCATCAGGCGCATGGAGACGCCCCGCTCAAAATCAGCGGCGAAGAGCAGAGGAAGCTTGGAATCGCGCTGCAGGCGGTTCAGCAGTTCAGCCGCTTCGTACGGTTCGCTGCGCAGAAGATAGGGGCCGTCGACATGCACGGTCATGGCGAACGAGCCGACGTGATACTTATCGATATTTTCGCGCAACTGCAGGTATTCGGGACTGTTCACATTCAGAAAGCTGGCGCGGCACCAGATCATGAAAACCTGGCCGATTCTTTCTTCGAGCGTGAGCTTATGCAAAGTCTTCTCGGCCCATTTCTCGCCATCGTGAGTGAGATGAATCGGACCCGGATGCTGATATTTTTCTTTGGCAAAGGCGGAAGGAAAAGAAGCGAGAACAAAGAGTAAAAGTGCAAGCGCGCGATGCATGAAGAAAACGATAGCAGATGTTAGCGTTCGAGTTCTTAGATCATCACGTCAGACTCGGATGTTCAGGTTTCTGCTTTGGATTCGCCTCTCCGAGATACAAGACCGCACCGATTTAGAGGGTTTGGAATGCCCACGCTGACTTCTTGAATACTCTGATTACGGTGGTCATCTTTACTGTGCGCATGAATCGGAGCAAGAATCGGCTGCGGTGGATTAAATTTTCGAAAAGAGTGCATTGACTCGATGAAGGCCAGGAAATGGAGGATCGTCCTTTCGGTCGCGGACACCCTGTTATCGCTGGGGCTGTCGCCGCAGTTCTACCACGGACTCCTTGCCGGCAGCTTCACGGTCCTTTATCTTGTTCGCTGCCTGAACCTCGTTCCTGCTGCCTTCGTCGGAGTGACGGGTATCTGGCGGACCTACCACGTTGTCTTGGGTGGGAGGGGCGGCGGGTGGTTGTTTTATTTCTTCTGGAATTCGCAATTCTTAAATTTCCTGTTTTGGTGGTGGATTGGCTGGAAGATCGATCTTAGAGTTGCCTCACGGGATTGTGGGCGAGCATGGACGCTGGCAGAGGCGATCGTCGGATTCACGCTGTCGTTAATGGTACTTCTTGAATTCCGAGCTGTTGGGCACTTTGCCATGCCACGGGGCAGGATGATGATGACCGGTGAGTATGCCGTGCAGGCTGCCAGGATCGGATGGGCTTTGGCTCTTTTCTGCTATTTTGCTTTTCGCCTCCGCCGGGTATGGGGGGCGGATGTCGGCCGCAAGACTGGTCTTCCGGGGAACCTCAGGCGAGTCTCAGGACGAGTCTCAAGCTAGAGAGAGATTGGCCAGGCAAAGTAAGCGGCCCGAACCTGAGACCCAAGATCTAGGATCTAAGATCTGAGACCGAATCCGCTACTTCGCGCTGAACCTCGCGATCGTCGCCAAATCCCCGCAACCAGCGAACCTGCGGTTCCCGCCGAAACCAGGTCATCTGGCGCTTGGCATAGTTTCGATGTGCTTGTTGCGCGGCTTGCAGTGCTTGCTCTTGCGTCAACTCTCCGCGAATCAATTGCACCGCCTGCCTATACCCGAGCGAAAACAGAGGTGGAGCAGCATCGCCATATTTTTCGAGGAGCTGCTTGGTTTCTTCGATCAGCCCGGCTTCAAACATCCGCCGCGCACGGTCATTGATGCGGTCGTATAGTGCTTGCCGATCAGGGTCAAGTCCCAGGCGCAGAACGCGGAACCCACGCAACGGGTCGCGCCCATGGCGTTGCCAGAGCTCTGTCATTTTTTCGCGCGCCGCCAGATTTACTTCGACTGCGCGGATGAGCTTCGGGGTGTCGTTGGGATGGATCTTCTCGGCTGCGGCGCGATCCAGACGCTGCAAAATACGATGGACGTATTCGGGCCCTCGGCGGGCGGCTGATGCCCGCAACCGCGCCCGCAGCTCCTCGGATCGCTGCGGACCGGGGAACAATCCCTCAAGCAGAGCGCGGAGATAGAGTCCCGTGCCGCCGACCACGATGGGCAGATGGCCGCGCGTGTTAATCTCAGCCAACACCTGTCGTGCCTTGCGTGCATATTCGCCTGCCGTGATCTGCTCCCTGGGTTCGACACAATCCAGCAAATGATGCGGCACACGGGCGTATTCGTCCGGTGTCGGCTTTGCCGTTCCAATATTGAATTCGCGGTACATGGCGACCGAATCGTAATTGACGATTTCTCCGCCGAACCGCTCGGCGAGTACTAGGGAAAGAGCGGTTTTTCCGCTGCCCGTCGGTCCGAGCAACACCACCAGCAGAGGCTCAGGCTTCGGCGAAACCACCGTCAGCGCAGGCTCCAGTGGATGGCTTTCCAGTAGCGAATTACGATGATGATGAGCAGAAGGACAGCAATGAAGAGCAGACCTCCTGCCTCGGTCG
>JASHTD010000169.1 GCA_030040725.1 Candidatus Sulfotelmatobacter sp.
CAGATCATTCCGTGGAATTTCCCGCTGCTCATGGCCGCGTGGAAGCTCGGTCCGGCATTGGCCTGCGGCTGCACCGTCGTGTTGAAGCCGGCGGAGCAAACGCCGCTCTCGGCGCTGCGTCTGGGCGAACTCATCATGGAAGCCGGTTTCCCGGAGGGCGTCGTCAACATCGTTCCCGGCTACGGCGAGACCGCCGGTGCTGCTCTTGCTGCGCATCCGGATGTGGACAAAATTGCTTTTACAGGCTCAACCGAAGTTGGCAAGCTGATCGTTCACGCCGCCACCGGCAACTTGAAGAAAGTGTCGCTCGAGCTCGGCGGAAAATCTCCCAACGTCGTTTACAAAGATGCCGATCTCGAGACCGCCATCCCCGGAGCAGCCAGCGCGATCTTCTTCAATCATGGCCAATGCTGCTGCGCCGGATCGCGGCTCTACATTGAAAAACCAATCTTCGACCAGGTCGTGGAAGGTGTGGCCGATTACGCAAACAAGATCAACATCGGTTCCGGACTCGATCCCGAAACGCAGATGGGACCACTCGTCTCAGAGGAGCAGTTAAGCAGAGTGTGTGGCTATCTGGATGCCGGCGTGTCGGAAGGTGCGAAGGCGATCACCGGTGGGCACAAGAAAGGCGATAAAGGCTACTTTGTGGAGCCAACTGTTCTGGTGAACACGCGCGAAGACATGAAAGTGGTGAAAGAAGAAATCTTCGGACCAGTGGTGGCAGCGATGTCATTCAGCGATCCGGAAGAAATTCTGCCACGCGCCAACAACAGCGAATACGGCCTGGCTGCTGCCGTCTGGACGAAGGACATCAGCAAGGCGCACCGCACCGCCGAGCAGCTACGCGCCGGGACGGTGTGGATCAACTGTTACAACATCTTCGACGCTTCGCTTCCGTTTGGCGGATACAAGCAATCGGGATGGGGCCGCGAGATGGGCCATGACGTGCTCAACAATTACACCCAGACGAAAGCGGTGTGCACAAAGCTGGCGTAGGCGAACCAATCCTAGCCTGAATAAGGACGGCGGGTTTACCGCCGTCCTTAATTTTTGTTCCAGAGATGCTGTCTTGAAGCAGCTAGAGCGGCACGCGGGGAAACGCCGGTGGAAGGTGCGCTTCCTGTCTGCAACCGACTCGATGCCAAACTGTGCGTCTATAATTCTCCCATGAGCATGATCGAACGTATTCAGAACGACATCACCGCCGCCATGAAGGCACGCGACGAGAAGCGCCTTTCCACCCTCCGCATGGTCAAGACCGCGCTGAAGAATCGCGAGATTGAGAAGATGGCGCCGCTGGACGACAAGGAATCGCACGCCGTTCTCACAACGCTCATCAAGCAGCGCAAAGATTCCGTCGAGCAGTTCACCAAGGGCGGACGCCAGGAAATGGCCGACAAAGAGGCGGCGGAAATCGTTCTGATCGAGAGCTACCTGCCGCAAGCCGCGGGCGAGGCCGAGGTGGCTGCAGGCGTGAAGGCGGTGATTGCGGAGATGGGCCACCCTACCATGAAAGAGATGGGCGCAGTGATGAAGAATGCCATGGCACGTTTTTCTGGAGCCGGCATGCGCGTGGATGGAAAAATGGTCAGCGAAATCGTGAAGCGCGAACTGCAGGGGAAGTAACAGCTCTGCTTTGCGAGATTCTGAAACCAGTTCCGGTTCCTCGACCGCTGCTCTGCAGCCTGTCATTGCGATAAGATCAGAGTGCATGAAGTCCCCTCACGCTCCAACTGAAGCTGGAGAAAAATCTGTGTCCGCCGCGCCCGAACCTCGTCCGTCCAACTTTCTCCGCGACATCATCGCTGAGGACGTTAAAAGCAATAAGCACGGTGGCCGCGTACAGACACGCTTCCCTCCCGAACCCAACGGCTATCTGCACATTGGGCACGCGAAAGCCATCTGCCTTGACTTCGGTCTCGCAGATGAATTTGGCGGACATACGAACCTGCGCTTCGACGACACGAATCCCGAGAAAGAAGACGTCGAATACGTCGAGTCGATCAAGAACGATGTGAACTGGCTCGGTTTCAAGTGGGATGGGCTTTACTACGCGTCCGATTATTTCGGTCAGCTCTACGAATGGGCGGTGAAGTTACTCAAAGACGGGAAAGCGTACGTGGATGACTCTTCTGCCGAAGAAATTCGCAAGAATCGCGGAACACTTACGGAACCGGGAAAAGACAGCCCTTATCGCAATCGCTCGGTCGAAGAAAATCTGAATTTATTTGAGCGCATGCGAGCCGGCGAGTTCCCCGATGGCTCGCGGGTTTTGCGCGCCAAGATCGACATGGCTTCGCCCAACCTGAACATGCGCGATCCGGTGATGTACCGCATTCTTCACGCCGAGCATCACCGCACCGGCAATAAGTGGTGCATTTATCCGATGTACGATTTCGCGCACGGGCAATCGGATTCGCTCGAAAAAATCACGCACTCGATGTGCTCACTCGAGTTCGCGGACCATCAGCCGCTTTACAACTGGTTCATCGAGCAGCTCGGTATTTTCCCATCGCGGCAAATCGAGTTTGACCGCCTCAGCCTTACGTACACCATGATGAGCAAGCGCAAGCTGCGCCAGCTCGTCGAAGAAGGACGCGTGAGCGGGTGGGATGATCCGCGGATGCCGACTTTGAGCGGCATGAGGCGGCGTGGCTACACGCCGGAAGCAATTCGCAATTTTGTCACCGCTGCGGGAGTTTCGCGCACCAACGGCATCGTCGAGCTGGCCATGCTCGAACACTTCGTCCGCGAAGACCTGAACAAGCGCTCCCTGCGCGTGATGGCCGTGCTGCATCCGCTGAAAGTGGTGATCGACAACTATCCGGAGAATCAGGTCGAAGAAATGGACGCGGTCAACAATCCCGAAGATGCGAGCGCGGGCACGCGCAAGGTGCCGTTCTCGCGTGTGCTCTACATCGAGCAGGATGATTTCCGCGAAGATCCGCCGAAGGGATATTTCCGCTTGTCGCCGGGGCGGGAGGTGCGGCTGCGCTATGGTTACTTCATTACCGCGAAGAGCGTGGTGAAAAACGACGATGGCGACGTGGTCGAAATACATTGTACGTACGATCCCGCCACGCGCGGCGGCAACGCACCCGACGGGCGCAAAGTGAAATCGACGATACACTGGGTGTCGGCAGCGCACGCCGTCGATGCCGAGGTGCGGATTTACGAGACGCTGTTCAGCAAAGAAAATCCGGACGACGTTGAGGAGGGCGGCAACTTCACCGAAAATCTGAATCCGCTTTCGCTGGAAGTCATCGCGAGCGCGAAGCTGGAGCCATCGTTGGCTGGGGCGGCTGCCGGGAATCGCTATCAGTTTGAGCGCCTGGGATATTTCTGCGTCGATCCCGATTCCGTCAATCAAGATTCAAAGCCGGGCAAGCCGGTCTTCAACCGCACCGTGGCCCTGAAGGATACGTGGGCAAAGGTGGAGAAGAAGCAAGGCGGAAAGACTCAGTAACGCGACACATTCTTCGGCGAAAAAGCAAAACCCCGAGCGCATCTCTGCCCGGGGCATCAGCCCGTCAAGCTATGCAACTAGTATGGGGAGTCGATATACGGAAGTCAAGATTACTTAGAGGAGCTTGCCCGTCCCAAACTCCTCGGCAGCTTCCCTACCAACCCAGGGATTGCTGTGGACCCGACGGGACTCGAACCCGCACCTTCCAGCTTGACGGGCTGACATGCTACCAATTACACCACAGGCCCCGGAGAAGAGGTTAGGGCTGCCGTGTGCCAGGAGCAAGGTTGCGCCGCACATAATTCGAGTTCGAGTTTCAGTTCGGGAAGGCTCATCGCGCCCTCCTGAGCGAAGGGCTGTCACTCGCGGAGCGAGTGACAGCACA
>JASHTD010000170.1 GCA_030040725.1 Candidatus Sulfotelmatobacter sp.
CGCCACTTTTTTTGTGGGCACCAGCACTTCCCTGCAACTCACAACCAGCCTCGGAAATCAGGTCGGCTCCTCCTGGTTTGTAAGTCCGCAGACGATCTCCAACGGCTTCAGCACCACGTTCCAGTTCCAATTTACGAACCCGTCGACTCCTCCGGCCGACGGAATCACCTTCATGATTCAGAACGACCCTAACCCTCCCTCCCCCACAGCGGCGATCGGCTACACGGGTGGAAACGGGGGCGCGCTGGGATACGGCGATGACGATGCCAACCTGAATCCCAGCTCAGGTGAGGGCATTCCGACCAGTCTGGCCGTCGAATTCGACAGCTTTGAAAACGCCTGGGATCCTGCTCCCGGGACCAACGGCGTTTACCACGTGGCCATCCAGAGCTGCGGGGCTGGGCCGAACACTTCGCATCATAACTATCTCTGCCAGGGCGATAGCGGTCCCAACTCGACCATCGGGGCGCCCGTTCTTACGGCGAACTTCGCCGACGGAAACGTCCACACTGTAACGATCAACTACACCCCCACGTGCTCCACCTGCACTCCCGCAACCGTCAGCAACATTCAGGTTTATCTCGACGGAGTTAATTTGTATCCAGGCGGCGTGCCTGTGGATTTGAGCTCGATTCTCACCAGCGAGGGCACTGCCTACGTTGGCTTTACCGGCGCAACCGGCGGAGATTGGGAAACGCAAGACCTTCTGAGCTGGACTTTTTCGCCAACTCAGGAAGGCCAGCCGATCAATCCGAGCATTCCGAGCAGCCTGACTCAGACGTTCTCATTCAACAGCAATAGCGGCACGATCTCTGAGTTCGATTTCAATTACCTCGTGTCCCAAAACAGCGGCACGCTGACCATCCCGCCGGGGACGACTCCATTCGTAAACAACTCGGGCATCAGCGAGTCTGACTGGGCATCGATCGTGGGTGGAACCTCGATGGCCGACGCGTCTTGCTTCATTGCCGCCGGTCAGAACGTGTGCGCCATCTACACGCTCGAGTGCACCAACAATTCAAACTCCACTCCCGCAGGAGCTAATTGCCCGCAGTCGACGGCAAGAAATGTTCTGTTCGAGCAGGAACTCGACCTCTTGCAATCTCAAACCAACATCGTCAACGGAATCCTTACGATTCCGGCGGGTTACGCTCCGGGAATCGCCATGGGACCCGACGCTGTGGTTCCGGGCGGGCAATGCAGTTATCCCGCAGGCGGTCCGCTGGCTTCGCAAGTCTGCCCACAGAGCATCATGACGGAATTGCAAGATAACACTCCCCACGGCGGCGGAAGTGGAACAACCACAAACTCAAGCTATATCTTCTTCTGCTGCGAGCCCGAATGGTCCACAACGCCGTCAATTCCCTTGTGGAGCAACTCGGTTATGGTGCCCGCGTCGTTCAGCGTAGCACCGCCACCAACTCCCAATCCCAACCCCAACAATTTCCACGCCGCTCAAGGTGCGTCTGTCGTTGTCGGCGCCGAGCCGCACGGCACGTTGCTTGACACCACATTTCCTTTGCCGGCTGAGCAAGCTTTGAACAACCAAATCCAATGTCCTGCCCCCGGGGTTTTACCCGCAACGCCATGGTCAACGCAGAATCCGCAGCCGTTCAGCGTGAGTGGTGTGATCTCGACCTACGACAACAACGGAACAGCCAGTCCGCTGGTCGAGGGCGCTTATGACGCTCACTATTTTTCGGTGGACTGCGATGCTTTCGAAGAGCTGGTTTTCCCGACGACGCTCAACGTCCAGCCCGGGCCGCCTGGGGCGAACGTGGCATTGTTCAAGACCGTGCCCTTTAATATTGACCTCACCAAACCGGCGGTTACCTCGATCAGTCTCTACCCACCGGGTGGCTATTACGCGCAAAACTCATCGCTGTCGGCCACGGTGAGCTGCACAGACCCGACAAGCTCGAACGTTTTCTCCGGCATCGCCACCTGTGGAGCGCAAGGCTCTCCGCAGGTGTTCAGCGGACAACAATCTGTTACGACGACTCCGATTCCTCTGAGCACGTCGACTGTTGGAACCCAACCCTTCACCGCGGTCGCTTCCGATGTGGCGGGCAACGTATCTTCGACTTCCAGTGTTACTTACCAGGTCGTAGGATCGGCCGGATTAGATGTCGCAATGGTCGGAGATTTGGTGGTGCCGACCGGCACGAATATGACTTACTACATTGGCGTGGCAAACACTGGACCTAGCACAGCCGATGAAGTCACCCTCACCAACCCGATACCGGCAGGGACCACTTTCGTAAGTGCCGGCTTTGCCAGTGAGTCGTGCGCGATAATTCTCGGACTGCCGATCTGCACGGTCACACCGCCCACCACTTCATGCGGAAGTGTTGCCGGCACGTGCAATCTGGGCACCTTGCCAGTCTGGTCAACCAAGTCTCCCACGGGAGTGGTTGTCCAGATCACTGTCAACGTGAACGCAAAAGTGAATGCCACGGTAAGCGATTCGGCGACGGTCACCGAGGTGAACGCCAATCCCAACTCGAAGTACAGCACGGTGAAATGGCAGACGCTGGTAATCAAGTAATCCGGGTTACAAGAAACGGGTTACAAAAGAAAGAGGAGCCGCATGGCTCCTCTTTTTCGCGAGCTTTACTTTTTCGCCAGCTTAATTTCAGAACTCCGCCAGGCATGAACATCCAGCCTGCTGGCTTTCTCACGCGCTCTTCGGCAT
>JASHTD010000171.1 GCA_030040725.1 Candidatus Sulfotelmatobacter sp.
CAGGTGCGTGCAGCGCGCGTAAATCACGAACAGGCGATCAGGGGTACGATCGACCCAGATGCGGTACTTCTGCTGGAATTTGGTATCCACTCCCAATGCAAACTCCGAGGGGTAGCCGATTTTAAAAACTGTGTTGGGCTCGAAAAGAGTGCGGGGAAGAAAGAATCGGAAGAACGCCAGAAACCACGCGGTGAGAAACGCCGTGATGGCGATCCAGGTCAAGCGGCGTCGGCGCTGATCGATTTCGGTATTTGAAGGCCCGGAAGAAGAAACCCCGCCTGCGGCTGCGGCTTTCGACGTTCCCACCGCCGGCGTGCCCACGTATTTCGTGGCATCTGCCGCAGCGGGCGGGGTAGGTTTCGCCGCTTCTGGATTCGGACTCGGGTTGGGTGGATCGCTAACCGGAACCGCCATGAGTACCCTCCTGCTATGAATTCGTACTAATCACACGCGGCCGCCTGCAACTCTGGCGACGCCCCTTGCCTCCCATGCACTTGAATCGTACTTCGAGAATGAGTGTCGCCGAGAGCTTGGATTACCAGCTGCCCCAACGCTGAAATAAACTTTGGCGAGTCGTTCAGGCCCGCGCTCATTTCAAACTGGGTAAAGCCCAGTCGATGCGCTTCCTCGCGCGCCTCGTGGTCGATCTCGCCGAGCGTTTCGACGTGATCGGAAACAAACGCGACCGGTACGACGCAGACCTCCCGCACTTGCACGGCAGAGAGTTGGTGCAGCGTTTGATGCAGCGAAGGCTGAAGCCACTTGCTGGCGCCAACTTTGCTCTGATAGCAGAGCCGGTGACGATTGATCCACCCGCCGCGTTCCATCAGAAGACGGACGGTCTCCTCAATTTGAGCCTGATAAGGATCGCCTTTTGCAATTACCGATACGGGTACGCCATGAGCGCTAAAGACAATTTCGGCGCGATCGGGCGATGCAAAGCGTGACAGGGCTTCCCCCATTTTTTCGACCATCGCCTCGAGATATATCGGATGACGATAGAAACAGTCAATGCTATGTACTGGAATGTCGAGGTGAAAATGCCGCTGCCATTCGTTCAGGCTTGATCCGGTTGTGGTGGAAGAGTACTGGGGGTACAAAGGCAGCAACACGACTTCATCGCACTGCGCCGCCCGCAATTGCTCAATCGCTTCGCGGGTGAATGGATGCCAGTAGCGCATCGCCACGAAGCAGCAGGCATCGAGGCCCTGGTCAGCCAGCTTCGCTTCCAGCGCCTGAGCCTGAAGTTCAGTGAACCGCCGGATCGGCGAGGCGCCGCCGATGCTCTCGTAGTGATGTTGCACTTTGCGCGCGCGGGTGGTCGAAATCAGTTTGGCGAGAGCTTTGCGCCCGATACGGGCAAAAGGGAAGTCGATGATATCGGGGTCGCAAAAGAGGTTATAAAGAAAAGGCTCTATCGCAGCCGGGGTATCGGGACCGCCGAGCTGAAATAGGACCACCCCCACACGACGCGTTCGATTCAACATCCCCCCAGATTCCCCGGAACCGGCGAATTTACTACCATCTGCCGTGGGAGTCAATGAGGCAGTTGAAAAAAATGAAAGTCATTCAGTCGCCGAACGGCAGAAATCTCCCCTCAAAAATCTCGAAGGAAGCGGGTGAGCGGCAAATCGTTCTCGATCGAGTGAGTCTACGGCGTGGTTACCGTATGTTTCACCAGATCGAGTGTGAAGGAATCTCCTTTCCCTGCCACCTGAGACCCTTTCGCAGACGGATCAACGGTGACGAACCTGCACTTCAGCGTTGCCGCCGAAACACTGATTACCAGATAGCCGAAATCCTGATCATTGTATTGTTCCAGCACCAGCTTGTTTCCCTGCGGATCTTTCGTTGTGACCGGCGGTTTCGGGTTGCTTCCACTCGCTGTTTTCTTGAAGCCGGAAAGGTTGAAATATCCTCCCATCCCCGCAACCACGAACGGAATCTGATTGCTTCCCACGTAACGCGTGTAGCGTTCATAGAGGTGAGCGTGCCCAGAGAAGACGATATCCGGCATAATGTCGGCGATTTTGCAGACCGAATCGAGATCGTCGAGTACGTTCGAACTCGGCACGTGATCTTCGCTTCCCGTAAAAGGGGGATGATGCACGGCGATGATTAGCGCTCGTTTGTCGCCACTCTGCCGCTGTTGTGCGGCAGTCTTCAATTGCTGCTGGAGAAACGTCAATTGTGCATTACCCACAACCTTCCCGCTGATCACGCCCTGCGTCGCGCCCTCGCTGGTATTCGAATAGAGTCCGATGATCTTCACGAACGGTGCATCCAAGGTGAAGTAAACTCCCGGCTGCGTCATTGTCGTTCGGAAAATACCCTGAGCTTCGGCATTGTGAGTTGACTTCGTCGTGCAGAAGTTATCGAGAAAGCCGCCCAGTGATTTCATCCCTTTGATGCTCGGAGAAATCATGCCGTCGTGGTTGCCGGGGATAGCAAAAATCGGACCGGCGTAATCGCGATAGGGATCGTAGAACTGATCGTAGTAATAACGCTCCTGCCCAAGGTAGTAGACGACGTCGCCCAGGTGATAGAAGAATGCCGGACGCCCGGTCTGATAAGTCTTGCCATCGAGGTCGGAAGACATGGTGTCGGCCACGGCGAACTGCTTGGAGGGTTCTTTCACCCCGCCCGTGTCCCCGACGCAGTGGAAAACGATACTTCCGCTAGTGGCGATTTGCTGAATATCGGACGCGCTGAGAACCTGATTCAGGTTCATGGCTTGCGGCTGGCGGGATGTGGGAAAAGACTCCAGAGTTTGTGCTGCCTTGGCATTGGAATCTGCCATTACATCCGTTTTCGTAAATCCGCTGTAATCGTCAGGAGTCGGTTTGGGATCGGCAAAGACAAAACCGCCGGTCGCGCCGGCCGTGCTGCTTCGTGGTTTGCTGGCAGATTTCTTCGACGCCATGGTTTTTCTCCTTGTGCCCGCACGTCTGCGCGGGACGGATTAACGCAGTCTCCAATCCAAATGGGACCAAAAGCGCCGCGCTCGCGGAGGGTAAACTGTACCTCCGCTTCTTGCCTGCGAAGAAAAATCCGAGGGGAAGAACCTTGGGGTCGCAGAACAGTCTTCAAAACCGTTCCGCTTGATGGCAGAAAATCTACAACAAGGGAGAAAAGACCACAAGGGAAATCTCGGCGCAGGAGAAATAACGACTAGTTGGGCGGCGCCGATTTCGCCTTTTCCATTTCTTCAATCACGGCATCGGCGAACTGAGATGTTCCTGCCTGTCCACCAATGTCGCGGGTGAGTTTCTCATGATGCCGGTAAACTTTTTCGAGGGCATTGCGGATTTGCAGAGCCGCGTCATGTTCACCGAGATGCCGCAGCATGAGCAGCGAAGAGCGCAGCAGCGCCGTGGGATTTGCCAGATTCTTCCCGGCGATGTCGGGCGCCGAGCCGTGTACCGCCTCGAAGATGGCGCAATT
This sequence comes from Candidatus Sulfotelmatobacter sp., assembly GCA_030040725.1. GTDB lineage: Bacteria > Acidobacteriota > Terriglobia > Terriglobales > Acidobacteriaceae > Sulfotelmatobacter. The sequence goes on from JASHTD010000171.1 coordinate 3,445, forward strand.
GTCTCCAAGGTTTGCGCTGGGAACAAATCCGAGCCCGCCGACAAAGGCCGCGCACAAATCGGAGATGATATCGCCGTACAGGTTCTCCATCACCAGCATGTCGTATTGATAAGGGTTCATCACCAGCTGCATGCAGGTGTTGTCGACAATGTGCTCGGCGTAGGTGATCTCGGGGAATTGTTTGGCCACGCCGCGGCAGCAGCGCAGAAATAATCCATCTGAAAGCTTCATGATGTTGGCTTTGTGAATGGCGTGGATTTTCTTGCGCTGGTTCTTGCGGGCGTACTCGAAGGCAAACTTCGCGATTCGTGTGGAAGCCTTTTCCGTAATAATTTTCAGGCTTTCCACCACGCCGGGCACGACTTCATGCTCGAGCCCTGAGTACAGGCTTTCCGTGTTCTCGCGCACAATGATGAGATCCACGTCCGGGTAGCGCGTGGGAATATGCGGCAAATTGCGGATCGGCCGGAAGTTTGCATATAACTCAAACTTCTGTCGCAAAGCGACGTTGATGCTGGAAAATCCTCCCCCGACGGGCGTGGTGACCGGCCCTTTTAGCGCTACACGCGTGCGCTCGATGGACTCGATCGCTTCCTTGGGAATATATTCTCCCGATTTTTCGAATGCGTCTGCACCGACCGCAAAAGACTCCCATTCGAACTTGACCCCAGTGGCTTCGAGAATCCGCACCGTGGCCTGGGTAACTTCAGGCCCGATCCCGTCGCCGGGAATAAGCGTGACTTTATGGCTCATGCACGGATCGCTTCCGCTGAATATTGCTGCCGTTACTTTTTGCCTTTGACATCTACGGCATCTTTCGATTTCACCAGGTCTCTCAGTTCATCCATAAATTCTTTCACATCTTTGAAATCGAGATACACCGACGCAAACCTCACATAGGCGACCTTGTCGTAGCGGCGCAGGCGATTCATGATGAGTTCGCCCAGTTCGCTGGTCTTGCGTTCCCGCTCTTGTGATTCGATCACGAACGACTCCGCCTCATTCACAATCTGCTCCAGTTTGCTGATCGGCACGGGGCGTTTCTCGCAGGCGCGCAGCAAGCCGTTCAGAACTTTCTGGCGATCGAACTTCTCGCGCCTCCCATCTTTTTTCACCACCATGTAGGGAATTTCGTCGATTCGTTCGTAGGTGGTGAAGCGCTTGCCGCATTTCAAACACTCGCGGCGGCGACGAATGGACTCCGCCTCTTTACTCTCGCGGGAGTCGACCACTTTATCGTTGGCAAATCCGCAAAACGGACATTTCATGGCACTGGTGACGGAGCGAAACGCACTCTTTAGATTTTTTGAGTAACTCGAAATTGTAACAGGCACGGAAGAGGGTTCACGTAACCACGGGATCGGGGCGACGGAATGGATCTCTGCAAGGTAAGTCGCGACTATGCCAGAGGCCGGCTGACTTCCGTTTGTTCGGCCATATGGCTCTCCTTTGACAGCTTGCGCAGCGACAGCCTCTCGTGATGCGCCAATCCGAGGCCCAGCGGGATAACGGCCGCAAAGGTCACTAGCCATAGTAGGATCCCGCAGCTGGCCGCGATTTCCGGAGACACATCGAAGACGCTGGTCAAGGCGGCGATCGTGGCCATTTGTGAACCTCCGCCCACTGCAGGCAACTGCAGCATCGAGCCCAGCATGCTGGCTCCCATCAAGATCAGCAACTGCGACACTGGAATCTCCAATGACGGCACGCCGTAAGAATGGGTAACTTCCTGATACGCCAGCGCGATGGCATACCACATTCCAATTGAGACCGCGCTCAACATAAAAAACGACAGCGGCCCTTGAATGGTATTCAATCCTTCCCCGAACTCCCGCACTCTATCGCCTAACTTGTGGCCGAAATTCGAGGAAAGATATCCGAAGCTGCTTTCTACCCATTTCGCGGTTGCTTCACCGCTGCGCTTCACCACCACCGCCGCAATTGTCAGCACCAGCACCATGCCGATCAGCACAAACCCACCTTCACGGAAGCGAACGTAGTATTCGGGATGAGGAATCGAAGGGAGGGCGCTGGGCAAAAAAATCGCCAGTATCATCAGAAAAGTAAATGCGCCAACATCGAAGATGCGCTCGACCGTCCAGGCTGCCAATTGCGAAGAGAAGGAAAGATCCGTGCGGCGGGCAATCAGATATGGCCGGATGAACTCACCCGCCCGTCCGAGAAGTGCAATACCGGTGAAACCCACGAGAGTCGGGGAGACCATCTCGGTGACCGTTGCCTTCGGACGCACCGGCTGAAGAAAAATCTTCCAGCGGATTGCACGCAGGAAATACCCGAGGTAAATGAGCATGACGCCGTGAAAGACGTGGAGCTTATTAATCCGGCCGGTCTGCGTCCAGAAAGTGGACCAATCGAAGCTCTGCCAGTGACGATATTGCAGGTAAAACAGAGCGGCCAGAATCAAGAACACGGCCACACTGGCCAGAATGCGTTTTTTGTCCATGAATGGGAACTGCGCTGCGACCCCGCAACTCGAGGTAGAAACGACAATCTCAAGGTAAATCAGTGCGACGGGAGGGTCAAACCTTGATCGCCGCGGCACGTTGACATATTGACGACATCATCTTAGAGTGCGAACCAAACGCGGGCGGCGTATTCCCGCTAGCCGCAAGGAGGCCATTATGTGCGCGCACATGAAATCTCTGTTTCTCCTGCTGCCTGTCTTTTTGTCGGCGCTTGCGCTCGGCCAGACGCCGGCCCCTTATGGGCCTTCAATCGCGCTGGATGCGGCCCAAAAGGCCGCCGCTGCTGCGGCCGCTGAGGCCCGCAAAAATAACTGGAATATGGCAATTGCCGTCGTCGATCCCGACGGCACTCTGGTTTTCTACGAGAAGATGGACAATACCCAACTGGGCAGTGCAAAAGTCGCCGTCGATAAGGCTCGTTCTGCAGCGCTGTTCAAACGGCCGACAAAAGTTTTTCAGGATCGTTTGACCTCCGGCAGCGCGGGCCTGCCCATTCTTGCGCTGGAAGGTGCGGTTCCAGTTGAAGGAGGAATCCCGCTGATTCTCGATGGACATATTATTGGCGCCATCGGCGTTTCCGGAGACAGCAGCGATCACGATGCGCAATGCGCCCAGGCGGGAGTGGACACTTTGAAATAAAAGCGGTTGTCGGGTGTATGACGGGGGAGCTTTGGGACCAAATCTAATGCGAGGCGGCGAGGCTGTTTTCAGGCGAAATCGGCGACTTGGCAGCTGCAGTTTTTGAGTTTCGGCTTGTTTGGGCACCAGCCGGGTTTGAGCTCCTTTCCCGTCCATCCACCGAGCGAGCCCCGTTTTTCTCCTGCAACTTTTTCCTGTTGAAGTCACGAACGATGCGGGCGACGTAAGCTTTGGTTTCGTAATAAGGAGGCACGCCGCCATACTGTTCTACGCGCTCCGGACCAGCGTTGTAGGCTGCGAGTGCCCTGATCAGGTCGAAGTTGTAACGCTCCAGCAGTTCGCGCAAATAGCGCGTGCCGCCTTCCACATTGGCCTGCGGGTCGAAAGTGTTCTGCACGCCCAGGTGCGACGCGGTCTGGGGCATCAATTGCATCAGTCCCTGGGCGCCTTTCGGCGAAACCGCACGCACATTGAATCCGCTCTCAGCGCGGATAACACTGTTTACCAAATCCGGGTCGAGCCGGTAGGTTCCGCTCGCAGAGGTCACCAGTTCATCGATATTGAGCGGATTCTCCCGGACTGGTTGCGTATCTCGGGCAGATTGTTGGGTTGATATGGCGGGTGCGTCGTCTGGCGCCGCTTCGATGTGATCGATCTCTCCCGTGGGCACATCGACAAAACTCGACTCGTCGGCATTCACATAGAGCCGCGTGATCAAACCCATATCCTGCTTACGCTCATAACGAATCGAGAATCCGTTGCGCAAAACGGCGGAATTGGCGGCGAAGCCGGGCAATGCGACCATCGCACAAAGAACGATGACAACTGCCTCGGCAGCGAATTGAATTCGTCGACTCATTTTGAGCTAAGCGTCAATTACTTCTGCCAATGCTGCGGCTACGCCGCAGCGGTCGTTCCCTAAAGTTACATTCCAGCCGCGCCCACGCAGTTCCTCGCAGGCATTTCCCATGATAACCGGATGCCCGGCGAACTCAAGCATCTCAACGTCATTGTGGTTGTCACCAATGGCCATGACCTCTTCGCGCCGAAAGCCGCGCTGCTCGGCCCAGCGCTTTACCGCGTGGCCCTTAGAGCAGCCTGCATTCAGAACGTCGATCATGAAGAGATCCCGCGCAGGATATTCGGTGCGGAGGACGGTCACGCGGTTGTCCATTCCGCAGGCTTGCAGAGTACGCAAGGCTTCACTCATGCGCGCCATTGATCCGCAAAACATCGCCTGGATTGGATCCTCCGTCAGCGCATCCTCGATGGGCACGACAAATTCGATGAACGCCATGTTCTTCTCGATCCAGCGCCGGATACTTGTGTTCAGGTCGTCCAAATGTTCGAGCACGAGGGCGCCTTTGACTTCCTTGTCAAAAGTCAGAACGGTGTTGCCGCGGAACTCTTGCATGGCGCCGCATAGCTCGCGGCAAATCTCCTTCGGCATCAGATCGCGATGGAAGGTCTCGCCGGAAAGCGATCGCGTCACCGCCCCGTTTGAACTGATCAGCCACAGATCAAATCCCAGTTGCTGCGCGATCGGCAGCGCGAAGGTATGTCGCCGGCCCGTGACCAGCACGATCTCAATGCCCGCCGCATGAGCGCGCCGCAATGCCGCCAGATCGTCTTCGGAAATCTGAAACTGCGGATTCAACAAAGTGCCGTCAATGTCAGAAGCCAGCAGGCGGATGGGGCCCCGCTTTGGCCGGCCGGCCTGAAGTTTCCGCTTTTCAAACGCGGTTGCAGACGAGGAAGCAAGGTCGCTGGATTTCACTCCGTCTATTCTTACACGGCCGCACGTCGCGTGGCATTCTTCGATCGCGTCTCGATACGAAACTGTAGCTGGCCATCGCAGACGCTAAGCCCATGATATTCTGCGACTCGCATGGCTTCGCTCTTTTTCTTTTTCGCTTCCTGGTGGGGCATTATTCTGCAGGCGATCGCGATCGTTCATTT